>NZ_JAVRBY020000011.1:0-155101 GCF_034531035.1 Nostoc sp. DedQUE02
ATCGAGCGAAGTCGAGATTCAACTACCGCGCAGTCGTTGTGAGTCGAGATTCAATGACCAACGCGGAAATCGAGCGACTTGCACTGAGCGGCGTCGAAGTGAGTCGAGATTCAGTGACCGGGGGCAGGGGGAAATAACTAATTCCTAGTCCCAGTCCCCAGCGATGCACTGAGCTTGTCGAAGTGTCCCCAGTCCCTAATGTCTTACTCGTGCAACCAAGGCGTTAAGTGTGGTTGCCAACTGACCAATTCTTCATCCTTAAACCATAAGGCTACTTCCTGTTGTGCGGTTTCTGGAGCATCAGAACCGTGGATTAAGTTACGACCAATATTCAGTCCAAAATCGCCGCGAATCGTTCCTGGTTCTGCTGTTAAGGGATTTGTCGCACCAATAATCTTTCTGGCAGATGCAATAACGCCATCACCTTCCCATACCATCGCCACCACTGGGCTAGAAGTAATAAATTCCACAAGACTACCAAAAAAGGGGCGTTCTCGGTGAACACCATAGTGTTGTTCAGCCAATTCCCGACTGACTTTTAGTAACTTTAAACCAACTAGGGTAAAACCTTTAGTTTCAAAGCGACGGATAATTTCCCCCACTAATCCCCTTTGGACGCCATCGGGCTTAATTGCTAAAAATGTGCGCTCCATTGCTATCTCCCAAAGCTTAATAAAGTTTTTATCTAGTCAATTGTCCTTTGTCCTTCGTCCTTTGTCTAAGGGTTTTGCACTAATGACCAATGACTAATGACATACGACTCTTGACCAATCAGAGTTTATCTCAGAAATTATCCTTGGGTGCATATACGTTCCTAAATGAATGCGCTAAATTGTTAACTCATGGGTGAAAAACAGAGGTTAGGAAGAAATGGGTGTTGAGTCAACTGCTACATCTGACGAGGTGGTACCAGTACCGTCCAATGGACAAAAATCTGAAGTGAAAAATCATAAACAAAAAAAACTGTTACCACCGAGTCCTACCACAGGAGATTTACCTCGCTCCTGGAAAATTGAGGATAGCGAAGCCTTGTACCGGATTGAAGGATGGGGACAACCTTATTTTTCCATTAGCGCTGCTGGTCACATCACCGTGTCACCCAAGGGCGATCGCGGGGGATCTCTTGACTTGTTTGAATTGGTCAACTCCATGAAACAGCGCAACTTGGGACTTCCCATGTTGATTCGCTTTTCCGATATTTTGGAAGACCGGATTGAGCGGTTGAATGCTTGTTTTAATAAAGCGATCGCCCGCTATAATTACCCTGGTGTCTACCGTGGTGTGTTTCCCGTCAAATGCAATCAAGAACGGCATTTGATTGAGGATTTAGTGAAATTTGGCAAACCCCACCAATTTGGTTTAGAAGCCGGTTCCAAGCCAGAATTAATGATTGCTTTAGCTGTGTTGGATACACCAGGAGCGTTGTTAGTTTGCAACGGTTACAAAGACCGAGAATACATCGAAACGGCAATGTTAGCCCAAAGACTAGGGCAAACACCAATCATTGTCTTAGAACAGATTGAAGAGGTTGATTTGGTGATTGATGCCAATCGCCAGTTAGGTATTAAACCAATATTAGGTGTTCGTGCTAAACTCAGTACCCAAGGTATGGGACGTTGGGGAACCTCTAGTGGCGATCGCGCTAAATTTGGTTTGACAATGCCTGAAGTAATCGAGGCTGTTGACAAGTTACGCGAAGCTAACCTGCTCGATTCTTTGCAGTTGATGCACTTCCACATCGGCTCACAAATCTCTGCCATTAATGTAATTAAAGATGCCATCCAAGAAGCCAGCCGCATTTATGTGGAATTGTCGATGCTGGGGGCGGATATGAAATATTTGGATGTTGGTGGCGGCTTGGGCGTAGATTATGATGGCTCCCAAACCAACTTCTATGCATCGAAAAATTACAACATGCAGAACTATGCCAACGATATTGTGGCAGAGTTAAAAGATACCTGTGCAGAGCGGCAGATCCCCGTACCAACACTGATTAGTGAAAGTGGACGAGCGATCGCCTCCCATCAGTCGGTGCTGATTTTTGATGTTCTCAGTACTAGTGATGTTCCTCTCGACAATCCAGAACCTCCACAAGAGGGAGAATCCCCGATTATTAATTATCTTTGGGAAACTTACCAATCCATCAACAAAGAGAATTATCAGGAGTTCTACCATGACGCTGCACAATTCAAAGAAGAAGCCATCAGTCGCTTCAACTTAGGAATTTTACGCCTCAGAGAACGAGCCAAGGCCGAACGCCTCTACTGGGCTTGTTGCCAAAAAATTCTTACCATCACTAGACAGCAAGAATACGTACCCGATGAACTGGAAGACCTAGAAAAAATTATGGCTTCCATCTACTACGTGAATATGTCAGTGTTCCAATCGGCACCAGATTGCTGGGCGATCGATCAACTATTTCCGATCATGCCAATCCACCGCTTAGATAAAGAACCAACACGGCGAGGAATCTTAGCAGACCTTACCTGCGACAGTGATGGCAAAATCGACCGCTTTATTGACCTGCGCGATGTCAAGTCGGTCTTAGAATTGCACACCTACAAGCCCGGAGAACCCTATTATTTGGGAATGTTCTTGAATGGAGCTTATCAGGAAATCATGGGCAATTTGCACAACCTGTTTGGCGACACCAACGCCGTTCACATCCAATTAACGCCCAAAGGCTACCAAATTGAACACGTTGTCAAAGGTGACACCATGAGCGAAGTAGTAAGCTACGTCCAGTATGACTCCGAAGATATGGTGGAAAACATTCGCCAGCGCTGCGAGAAAGCATTAGAAGAAAAGCGCATCACCCTAGCGGAATCTCAGCGACTACTGCAAACCTACGAACAGAGTCTCAGAAGATATACGTACTTAAATAGTTAGGATTGGGCATTGGGCATTGGGAATTGGGCATTGAAAAACTCTTCTCCATTACCGCTTATCCCCAGAGGGGGCCCCACATTCCCCATTACCGCTTATTTCCAGAGGGGGCCCCACCTTCCCCATTCCCTAATTTACATTTGTACCCAACAATTCCTCTATCGCTTGTCGCTCAACAGGCGTATGTGATGGCGGTGTCTGACGGGCATCAGTAATCAGCCAGTCTAAAGCAGCAGCTTGAACATCGATCGCAGCGCCAGTTTTATCTACACAATAACGTCCAAATACTAGCTTATCGACCAACCGGACTCCAGGGCCTAGACGCGACCATTCAAAAATCACGCTGTTTTCCACTGTTGCACCACTACATATCCAACAATTGGGGCCAATCATCGCTGGGCCGACAATTTTAGCTCCGTCTTCGATTCTCGTCATGCCACCAATATAAACTGGGCCTGTAATATCTACTTTGTCCCAATTTACGGCGACATTTAAGCCAGTGTAAATACCAGGGGCGACTTCATGACCAGGAATTTGCACATTTTTGATTTCACCCAGCAACACACCGCGAATTGCCCGCCAATAGTCTGGGACTTTACCAATATCTACCCATTCAAAGTCCATAGGAATGGCGTAAAAGGGGGCTTTGATTTCTACCAATTTGGGAAACAATTGGCTACCAATGTCATATTCAACATCAGAGGGAATATAGTTAAAAACCTCTGGCTCAAAAATGTAAATACCTGTGTTGATGTTGGTGCTGAGGGCTTCTTCAGTTGAAGGTTTTTCTTGGAAAGCTTTGACACGACCCTCTTCGTCAGTCACAACTACACCATAGCTAGAAACTTCTTCCTTGGGGACAGATTTAGTGATAATAGTAGCGATCGACCCTTTAGCTCTATGCCATTTAACTGCCGCAGTTAAATCTAGGTCAATTAAAGCATCACCACATAAAACCACAAAGGTATCATCAAAAAAGGGTGAGAAGTCTTGGATGCGGCGCATCCCTCCAGCTGAACCAATTGCTTCGCCCACCAGTTTACCGTCGTCATCAATTTTTCCTTCAAAGGAATAGGCAATTTGCACCCCAAACCGTTGACCATCACGGAAATAGTTTTCTATTTCCTCAGCCAAATGACTAACATTCACCAGAATCTGGTCAAATCCATGATGGCGTAACAGTTCCAGCAAGAACTCCATTACTGGCTTTTGCAGGATGGGCATCATCGGCTTGGGCATAGTGTACGTAATCGGACGCACGCGAGTACCCTTGCCAGCCGCGAGAATCATCGCTTTCATAAAATTTATTCCTCAACCACAAGCCAGTTTACTTTCATTGAGTGATACTTAATCATCAGTTTTTATTTCTGCTCTAAGTCATCCCCCAGAATAGGGATAACAGGTATTTAGCGGTTATTACAACCATCGATATACTTAGATGACAAGCGATCGCTTATCTTTTCAATTTACTCGGATTTTGGGGTTGAATCAAAAATCTATGACAATACAGGAGGTAGAAGGCAGGAAACAGAAGGAAAATTCCATAAATAAATTTAGGGTGCTCTTACCCAGTAGCAGAGTGAAAAGTCGAATCCTCGGTTTTCGGCGCTCTGTTAGTCACACAGAAGTGGCACTTTTTAATGGAGGGCAAATATTTTTCCTCCTTCTGCTTTTCTTCGAGAAATTATCTGTAGGGCTACTTTTGGCTTTCTTAATTCATCGGTTGCTCAAAAGATTCGCAAGTGCTAACTGAATCTCTAAGCAAACGAATTTTAATCTCATGGTAAAACTCCTCTTGAAATAGCTCTACTTTCGATTGAGCCGAGAGTAATAGTAGCGCCCAGAAAACGCTAACTACGTTACTGTGTTTAGACTCATGTCCAGACCCATTTTGGTTGAGAAGCTTTGTCTTAGTCCACAACTCTACAAGTTGTTCTAAATTCAACCAAGTTTGTTCTAAACTTAGCTCTCTTGCCGACAATTTCAAAACCTGCTCCAGTTCCCCAGCCACTTCTGTCAAATTTTCCTGGTGAGCTAACTCCAGCGCCTCCCGCATACTTTGGACGCTCGGTTGACGCCTGGGACGGATAGGTTTACTGACTTTTTCTACCTGTTTGAGTTGATTAGCCATAATCTGCAATTGCTTGATTAACTCTTGCAGAGTCACCCGGCGCTTTGGTGGCGGCATGGCCGCTGGACGGCGACGCAATTGCCGTTCTAATGGTAGACGATGACCCTGATGTAATACACCGTCTTCACCTTCCAAGAGAGCATCATCTTCTACACCATCTTGTGCATCTCCGACTGTTGACAATTGCATCAAGGTATTAGCTTTGAATAATACCAACATTGATGCTGACAGAAATGCCTGTCCAGATTGAGACAAGTCCGCTTCATAGCCTCTTGTTATTGCCCCCGGTGCCATCAGTTCTAAATAGCGGTCAATAACCTCAATCACTTGGACATCCCAAGGATCAATTTCCCCCTGCTCGGCTTGGTAAATTAAAAATGTGATTGTTTCTAACAGCTCGGAAGCTTCCATCAACTGGTTCTAAGTTAATTAATGAGAATATAAAGACTGTAAATTCAACACTAAACTAATTGACCATTGGCAAAGCGTGTACTCTATACATTCACTTGCGCTTCTTTTATTCTGGAATTGCCTGCTGGCAGTATCCTCTAAAATTTGTAATCAATCACCATTGTGAATTGTGAGATTAGATTGTGCAACTTTTAACCTTGGGCACTTGTACTGAGCGTAGCCGAAGTATTGGGCAAAACCCTTCGGGTAGGGAAAAGGGAAAAGGGAAAAGGGAAAACGAGGGAGCTTTCCTTTCCCCTTTGCCCCTTGCCCTTTCCCCTTTGGCGTTGCCATCTTCCCCTGCTCCCCCTGCCCCCCTGTCGCCTTAATCAGGCGGTGGGTCATGGGCAATAGTGACAGTTGGGACAAAATCACTCGGCTTGCCGCTCTTAATAGCATCGAAAGTGCCTTTAATAGTACCAGCAATGGGAACAGCAACAATTGTCCCTAACAACCCAGCGATCTCAAATCCCATCAAAATAGCCACAAAAATCCAGATGGGATTCAGTCCGATAAAATTGCCGAGTAACCTGGGAGCTAACAAGTTATCTTTAAGCTGCTGCATGAGAATCGCCGCGATCGCAACTTGAACTGCTAACCACCAATTTTGCAGTAGTACTAAAATTGTCACCAGACCAATACCGAGAGATGCCCCAATAAAGGGAATGAGTTCCGAGATACCTATTAAGATGGCAAACAACAGTGCAAAAGGCACCTTGATCACCAAGAAAATTGGTGTCAGGGTTAGCACCATGAACAGTCCTAGTAATAACTGGCCAAGGAAGAAGTTCTGGAAGTTTAAGCGCAAGGATGTGGTGAGAGGATCTCCAATATTAGAGGGCAAAAGATGGATCAGACCATACCAGACGCGCTCGCCATATAAAAGCATATAAAATGCAAGCACAATGACTAACACTACATCAAATAATCCCGACAGTAGTGTGCCAGCAAATCCCACTGCACCAGAAGCTAGCTGTTGCACCAAATTCTGAATGTTGGCATTGATTTGACTGCTCACAACCCTCAAATCAATTGGCAAACGTCGTTGTTTTGCTAGCATCTCATACTGCTCTAAGTTTGCTTGACTGGCGGCTAACCAGTCAGGAATCTTATTTAACAGTTGGATTGTTTGGTCAATGATCAACGGTACTAGGGTCACGCCCAAAATACCAAGCAGGGTTAATGTTGCAAGTAAAACTATGATCACCGCCTGAGTGCGGGTGATCTGGGCACGTTCAAAGAACTTAACCGGATAATTTAAAAGAAAAGCCAGAATCGCCGCAATGCTCAAGACGGTAATGGGATGCTGAAAGTAGCGAAAAAGCACAGACAGTAGCCAGATATTGAGAGCGATAATCGGACCGCTCAGACCATAAATTAACAGGCGTTGAAGGGAGGCCGAACGGCGCATCTTATGCAACCTATCTTAGTTATTCCTTAAGAGAATTTGTAAAATTCTTGATGGCGCTGATCATCATCATAGATATTTTTTACAAAGACATCTATAAGCGTATCTGATAGCAAGGAAACAAATCACAATGGACAAAACAATAGCTGATCTTCGTAAAGACTACACCTTGGAAGGTTTGAGCGAACTTGAAGTTGATCTTAATCCTTTTATCCAATTTAAAAAATGGTTCGATCAGGCTCTAGCAGCACAACTCCCCGAACCCAATGCCATGACCATTGCTACCGCCACACCAGACGGTAAGCCCTCAGCCAGAATGGTGTTACTCAAGGATTTTGATGAACGAGGCTTCGCCTTCTTTACCAACTACAACAGTCACAAAGGACAAGAACTGGCAGAAAATCCTCAGGGGGCTTTAGTGTTCTGGTGGGCAGAACTAGAACGTCAAGTGCGAATTTCGGGCTATGTGGAGAAAGTTTCTGAAACTGAGTCCGACCAGTATTTTCACAGCCGTCCTGCCAATAGTCGTTTGGGTGCGTGGATATCTAATCAAAGTGAGGTGATAGAAAGCCGAGAAGTTCTTGATCGACGTTTGCAGGAGTTTAAAAGCAAATATGAAAATGAGGAGATTCCCCGACCGCCTCATTGGGGAGGCTTACGAGTGATCCCCACAGAAATTGAGTTTTGGCAAGGACGCCCTAGCCGTCTGCACGATCGCTTACTCTATAGGCGGTTAGATAATGGCACTTGGAATATTGAGCGGTTGTCACCCTGAGGAAGAGGCAGGGGGTAGGGGGCAGGGGGTAGGGAGCAGGGGGAGCAGGGGAAGCAGGGGAAGATGGCAACGCCAAAGGGGAAAGGGCAAGGGGCAAAGGGGAAAGGAAAGCTCCCTCCTTGTCCCTTTTCCCTTTTCCCTTTTTCCTACCCGAAGGGTTTTGCCCAATGCGCCGCACTACATTACCATTGAGCAATCAAATTTTGAATTGCTGCCCGTGCTTCTGATAACGATTGGGTACGGGCATCTCCCTCATTCAAGCTGTTGGCGTTAATAAATTGAATGTCTGTAATCCCAATAAAGCCGAAAATCGTCCGCAGGTAGGGTTCTTGGAAGTCATAGGGAGCGGCAGGGGATGTTGGACTAAAGTCACCGCCGCGAGCAGTAATGATAACCGCTTTTTTGCCTTGGACTAACCCTCTAAAACCTTGAGCTTCTAAAGCGACAGTCCGATTAATACGAACAATTTGGTCGATGTAAGCCTTAAAAGTGGAAGGTATATTGAAGTTGTACATTGGCACTCCAAAGACATAGCGATCGGCTGCCAAAAACTCATCAACCAGTTCGTTAGAAATCCTAAGTGCCTCAGTTAATTCTGGGGTATGGGTTTCTGGTGGTGAAAATGCAGCTGCAATCCAAGCTTCATTAACGTGAGGAACTGGGTGATGCCCTAAATCTCGATAGTCGATCGCATCTTCAGGATGTGCAGCTTTCCAAGCACTGACGAATTCTTTGGATAGTTCTCTGGAGTGCGATCGCTCACCACGGGGGCTGGAATCAATATGTAGAATGTTTACCACCAAATATCTCCTGATTAACTAAGATTTCTGCTTTTACTTTTTTTGAATCTTTATTTCAAAGCATTACACTAGATACTAAAAGTAACTAGTTACTAAAGTAAAGTAGTTACCATAAAGTAACTAATGGATAATTTTGGCTAACTTATCGATGTCTGATTCTAAAAATCCTGATGCTTGCCCAATAAGTATTTTGATGTCTTTATTATCGGGGCCGTGGACAATGTATATATTGTGGGTGTTGGGTAATAGTGGGCCTACTCGCTTTGGTGCATTGAAGCACCTGGTTGAGGGCATATCCACCAAAGTTTTAACGGAAAGACTGAGGATGCTTGAGGCAGCAGAGATTATTTATCGCCACTATGAACCAACTGTGCCGCCCCAAGTAACTTATGGACTGACAAAACGTGGTCAGGAACTCATTGAAATCCTTGATCAACTCAATACACTTGCTGAACGTTGGTATGGCAGCGACCAACAGTCTGAATATGAAGTAAAAAAGCCGATGCATTCTCCATCGGCTTAACTGACAATATCAACAGATGAATACTCTACTGTTCTTGAGCAGTGGCTGCTTTGGGAGAAAACTGAATTCTAGGATCTGGCATGAAATTGTATCTCAAGTACAATCCTCCCCAGACAAACAGGATAATTAACAACCCACCAATACCAAGGGGGCTTGGAAGCCAGAAAACTGCTTCTATATGATTTAGCTCACCAGGCTGGAGTTTCCACACTAATCGATTGCCATTTTTTTCTGGTTCTGTCGCAGTTTCGGTTAGTTGAATATTTTTGGCTCCCCAAGGAGTCTTTAAGCTAAATTCCAAGTCGAGAATTGAACCAGCATTAGCTAGAACGTTACCTTTGCTAGCAATTAAAGAGAGCGATCGCAAATCCAAATCATAAATCAAGCGATTTCGGACTAAAAGTAAAAAATTATTCTGCTCCAAGAGGACGTTTGATTCAATTTTCGGCAGTTCTGAGCCAGATTCGTGCACAGACTCAGAGGGTTGATTCGCACGGGAGTTAAAGAATTCGTTGAACTTCTCTTGCAATTCCCTACCACTGCTAAAAGGAATTGTGACAATGATTTCTTCTTGGGAAACTCGCTGTGCTTTACCTTCAAGTTGACGGGCGCGGCGTTCTATGCTATTCAACCATTCGTACACAGAATCACCACTAAAACTGGTTAGCCGTTCTCCCAACTTAATATGCTGTACTAGTTCGCCACTATTTGAGTTGTCAAAATTAAGCCCCACATCGTACTTAACACAGCCAGTTAGTAACAGGGATGTTAACAGCACTAACCACAATATAGGATTTCGCATAGGAAAGATGCGGTTCATTCGATTTCGACCATTTAGTGGTAAGAGAAATTTCATATTTGCCAACACAAAACTAAATGGTCTGATTAACCACAAGAAAATCTTTCCGAAAATTGAAGAAGTCAATACCATAAATTTTCCCAAAAGTCAAACTTTTTAACTAATCTTGACTTCTTGGTATTGTTTGAGATTTTTGGAACACCGTTTTGGTAAAGAATTTTAATCCAAAATCTAAAATCTAAAATCCAAAATTGGTATTAGCCAGGGGTTCCTGAAAAATTCAACCAAACCAAGTACGAGATGGTTAAACCAATGGCAATTAGCGCCACCCAGATAAAGCGATTATCTCTGGTATTGACCTGACTAAGGTCAACAAATTCTGGCTCTGTAGGTTTTGGCATCTGCGGCACAGAAGATTTAGTGGGTTTAGCAGCTACAGAAATTTTTAGTTCATTATCGGGTAATGTGCCCAAATCGGGGATTTGAGTCATCCATTCACTAGGTCTTTTCAGCTTTGGTGCTTTTAAGATGTAAACCATCTGTCGCGCTTGTTTGCTGGTTTCAATATATGGATGGCGTTTGAGTCTGTCGCAAAGAGCGATCGCATCATCCGTGCGTCCAGCCGCTTCATAAGCTGTCACCAGAGAAATTTCTACTTCACCCCCCAAGCGAGAATTACGAGCTAACAGGGCGCTGGCCTTTTCTAAATTTTCTACAGCTTCGCGGTATCGCCCATTTTCAAAGGCAATTTTCCCAGTCTGGTAGAAGGTCTTAGCAATCTCTAAACTTTCTGCACTCACGTCTCATACAAAAATTAGCACTATTTTAATTTTGCCAACACCAGCAATCTTTTTGGAATCTTTTCAAAGGCTGACAATCTAAAAGTAAATAAACTTCTAAAATTTTAACTAAGTAGCTGCGACTATTTTCTGATTAAAAACTCTGGTATCAAATGCAGGTGAGCAAAATATGTTGAAAATCAAGCATTCGCAACTGAATTGGCTCTTAGCAGCTATGACTTTAGCAGTGATGGGTGTAACCATTGCTCCAGCTTCCGCGCAGCGTGCGTTTGTGATTGATGGTAGTTATGGAGTCAGGCGATCTTTGCCTTCTGTGGGTTCCTTTATTTATGGTAGTCCGATTCCTACACCTATGCCTGTAGACCCAACAACGGGACTGATGCCACAACGTAATCATTACCGCGATTATTCTTATCCCCAGTTCAGGCAAAATATTAGAAATTCCACCCTGATTAATCCGACAATTCGAGATTCAACCCTGGTTAATCCGGTGATTATCAATAATTCATGGCATCGTACACCATTTAGCGGCGGGCGATGTCTGACGACAAGTTGCTCCGCACCTTCGCGGGTTATTATTAACTATCCTCGTTAAAAAACTGGGGGAATAGCGGGAGAACTTTTTACTTAGCACTCCTCGCTCAGAACTCCTAATAGGTAAACTGCGAACCCAGAATCATTGTCCCAATCCCAACATCAGTAAAGATTTCTAGTAATAGGGCGTGAGGAATGCGACCATCAATGATGTGTGCTGCACGGACTCCTTGAGCAAGCGATCGCACACAACAACTTACTTTGGGAATCATCCCACCACTGACTATACCATTAGCAATCAACTCGCGGGCTTCGCGGATATCTACTTTCGGAATCAAAGTAGATTGGTCTTTGTAATCTTTTAAAATTCCACTGGTATCGGTCAGTAAAATTAACTTTTCTGCTCCTAATGCTGCGGCAACTTCTCCAGCTACAGTATCGGCGTTAATATTATAAGCTTGCCCCGTCTCGTCTGCGGCGACGCTAGACACTACCGGAATATAGCCATTGCTAACGAGGGTTTCCAAAATCTTGATGTTAACATTGCTGACTTCCCCCACAAAACCAATGCCTTCTTGACCTTGGGGACGGGCTGTAAATAGATTCCCGTCTTTACCACAAAGTCCGACAGCCAATCCACCAGCTTGGTTAATTAGCGCGACAATTTCTTTATTAACTCGACCAACTAAAACCATTTCCACCACATCCATTGTGGCGGCATCAGTGACTCGTAGACCATTCTTAAATTGTGGTTCGATGCCCAGCTTATCTAACCAACTGTTAATTTCTGGGCCACCGCCGTGGACTACAATTGGACGCAAGCCCACACAGGATAAGAATACAATATCGCGGATAACTTTGTCTTTGAGTGTGCTATCTTTCATCGCCGCGCCACCATATTTAACAACAACAGTGCGACCGGCAAATTGTTGAATATAAGGTAGTGCTTCGCTGAGTACACGCACACGAGTGGCTTCAGCTTGCCTGATGTATTCAGAATCGTTGACCGTCATGAGGAGCCTAACAGAGAGAGTTAAAACCTATTTCAGTAAGTGTAGAAGACTTTGTAACCTGTAACAATATCTCATAGCTGCAAAGAGTAAAAATAGGCTTTTTGTATAGGTATCTCTCACAAATTATCTTGTTTGGAATTTATTCCCCTGATTTGAAAAGGATTATGGTTTGATAACACTATGCCGCTTTCACTTGAGACGCAGCCTGTTGAACTGGAATTTCAATGATGAACTCTGTGCCATTGCCTGGACTAGAAACACAATTCAGAGTGCCATGATGTTTATCAACAATTACTTGACGAGCGATCGCCAAGCCTAATCCAGTTCCTTTGCCAACTCCTTTGGTGGTAAACAAATGCTCAAATATCTTTTGCTTGACATCATCTGTCATGCCAATTCCATTGTCTTGAATTCGGACAATAACTGATTGTTGATCCTCTGTTAGCCCTGTTTTGATCGTAATTCGATTTGGATGTTGTTTGAGATATTCATAACTGTGCCTTTGATTCGATTCTTCCAGAGCATCGATCGCATTTGCCAGAATATTCATGAACACTTGATTAAGCTGTCCAGAAAAACAAGTGATCGCAGGAATCTTATCGTACAATCGCACGACTTCAATCTCTGGACGTAGCTCATTGGCTTTTAGGCGATATTTGAGGATCAGCAGGGTACTATCTAGTCCTTGATACAAATCAAATTGCACTGGATGTTCTGTGTCCGATCGGGAAAACGTCCGCAAGCTGGTGCTGATATCCTCAACTCGATCTGTTGCCCCTTTCATAGACAAAATCAGTTTCGGCAAATCTTCAGCTAAAAACTCTAGGTCAATCTCCTCTGCATGGTCTTGGATGTTGGATGACGGATTAGGATAGGCTTGTTGATAGTGGTGCAAATGGTTTAGCAAATCTTGGACATATTCAGTTGCGTTACTCAGACTACCCTTAAGAAAACCGACTGGATTGTTGATTTCGTGGGCAACGCCAGCCACCAGATTGCCCAAAGCAGACATTTTTTCACTTTGAATGATTTGCATTTGAACTTGCTGCAAGTCTTGGATTGCTTTTTCTAAATCTTGGGCTTGCTGCCGTAATTGCGCTTCTGATGCCAGTAAAGCGGCTTCTACTTGTTTGCGCTGTGCAATTTCTTGTTCAAGTTGCTGGTATGCCTCTACTCGTGTAGCAGCTGCTTGAATCGTATAGGCAAGGAATTGGATTTCGTTATCTGGCAATCCACTGGGCATAACAAAATGGTCAATGCTTTGACTGTCAGTGACGGCTTTATTCAAACGTTGCAGGGGATGTAAGACCGATCGCTGAATCATTACTGTCATCAGTGCTAAAATCGCTGACATCCCAACGAGTAGGGTAAAGGTAGAGGTAGAGAAGGTTTTCCACGCTTGCTGTTGTAGTTCTTCGACATCAAGAATGGCGACCGTCATTCCGCGTCGGTTTGCCTGACCAAACAGGGTACTGCTAAAGGGCAAAATTTCTACTAATGTCGGCTTACCATCGATTGTGGTTCTCAAACTCGTTTCTGAACCCGTTTGAGAAACCTGTTCTAATACTTGAGTCAATTCTGGATGAATCGAAGCATAAGGCGGATTTTGTAATGCCTCTCCACTCCGAGCCAGGGTTTGTCCATTGGGACTGACGATCGCCACCTCTACGACCGTTGGTAGTGTAGCGTAGTTTTGTACCACTCGCTTGATAATGCTTCTATTACCTAGTTCGATTAATCCTTCCGTGGAAAACCCAACCCCTTGGGTAATCGATTGGGCACGTTGTTCTAGTTCTTGCTCTAGCTTTGATTGAATCAAAAAGTAGTTCAATCCCAATGTAGTTAAGCCGACTGTTGCTAGAGAAATGCCAAAACTCATCAGTAGTTGATGGGATAAATTACTTTTAGGTAACTTCTGGCTCATAACTTCCATTCTGCCATTGCTTCATTGACAAGGGTCGGATCGATCTCTACGTCTTGCCGAATCACCCGACCATGACGCGGATCTGCTTGCAGAAGTTGGACAATTTCTGTCTTTGCGGAATTGAGACGACCATCTGCTGCAAACATCCGCTTGTTCAAAGTAATATCTCCTTTTTTTAGCCCAGCATAATCACTAGCAAAAGACTCACTACTTTGTCCTAGTTTTTTTCCAACTGCCTTAAATACTTCTGTTGGCTGGGTTTCAACTGCGTGCATTACATCAAACCATGCCAGCATGAATTGTTTTAGTTCCGCTTTTTTAGCTTTCATCATGTTGTCACTGGACATCAAGATATCAATCACCAGACTGTCTACTTGTTTGGTGGTGTGAATCACATTGCCCTTGATGTTCTTGGCTGTTTCTCCTAGCATCGGTTCCCATAGCACAGCCGCATCGATCTCACCTGTGCCAATTTTCTGGGCTGCTACTTCATTGGAGTAATCCAGAATCTGAACTTCAGAGGGTTTGATTTGATGAGCTTTTAGAGCTTCCAGCAAAATTAAATGGTTGACGGTTCCTAACTTTGCTCCTACTCGTTTAGCGCGTAGGTCTTGCAGCGATTTAATTCCTGTCTTGGCAACAATCCCATCAGCTCCAGCAGAAATATTTGTTGTGAATAACACCACGGGTTTACCATTGCCCGGATCAACCTGCATCACATCCCAGAGGGAGACAAATGCTGCATCTAATCTTCCTTGCATAACAGCCCGACTGGAATCTTGCTGGTTATCAAATCGTACAAATTCAACTTCTAGCCCGCGCTGCTTGAAGATATGTGAGGGTTGGGCATAAAGTGCAATGTCAAATCCTACCCAGCTTGTAATTCCCACCCGGAGCGGTTTGAGAGATTGGTTTTGCCCAAAACTACAGGCATTGATCGCAAAAGTCAAGGAAAGGGCGATCGCAAAGAAACAAAAAAAGGCAGGCTTGATACCTAACCTCAAATTTTGCTTCCACCAGAGACTTAATGTGTCAATAATCTGGGCAACTTTCATGACTTACCAATCTAATGGGAAAACTGTACTTAATGTTAAGAGTTCCCAAAAATATAGTGGGGTATAACATCCTATGGAAAAATGTTTAAAAAAGCTGCTGGAATAAGTACAAGCTGTTATCCAACTCGAGCATTCTCTAAGAAAACTCTATGAACAAGCCTAAAGAATAAATCTCAAATATCTGACTTGCAATAAATTCGCTCTCAAACAAGTTGTGAGTTAATCTCCATTACCTCGACTGAAAATTTAGTTTGATACTAAATTCGTGTGCAGCCATCACATATTTCTGCTAGCTAATGAGATTGTGTTTTGAGAACACTAGGAATTGCCTCAAGTATTGGCTTGGCACCATCTTCAGGTGTATCTCCCTCTCGCTTGGTGATGTGCAAATCAGCTTGAGAATAAAGTGGGTTCGTTGTTCAAGGAGCGATCGCATCACGCTACGCCATAATCTGTATACTGACGCTTATAAGGAGCTTGCAAATCCAAGACAATATCCTCTCGTGGTACTCCGATCATCACTAATTACTCTGCTGGATTGCAATCGGTTAAATTCTTTTTTTCTACGCCTAAATCAATTTGGAAATTGACTTACCCAAATTTAAATTTTAATGGCTCACTCGTAATCCTCCATTGTTCTTTTTGCAAAGCTTTTTTAACTGATTCATGAAAAATATCTTTTGCAGACACAGTTAGATTAATATTCCCTATTAATGAGAAATAGTTTTTTTTAGTACGCCAGGAATTGCCTCAAGTATTCGCTTGGCAACGTCTTCAGGTGTGTCTCCCTCTCGCTCGGTGATGTGCAAATCGGCTTGAGAGTAAAGTGGTGTTCGTTGTTCGAGGAGCGATCGCAACTTACCTTGAGGATCGGCATCTTGCAGCAGTGGTCTTGTGGTATCCTCAGCCAAACGTCTATAAATTATCTCCACTGGCGTATCTAGCCACACTATCAAACCGTGGTGCAAGTAACCCCAATTTTCTTGCCGCAGTACAATGCCCCCACCAGTTGCGATAGTCAACTTTGTAAAAGCACAAACTTGTGAAAGCACATTACTTTCTAACTGGCGAAACCCTGCTTCACCTTCCTCGATAAATAATTGATTGATGGATTTACCTGTTACTTGGGTAATCACATCATCTGTATCCACAAACCCATAGCCCAATTCCTTTGCCAGTAAGCGTCCTACTGTCGTCTTACCAACACCCATGATTCCAATTAAGTACAGGTTGACTCCTTGTAATAAGCTGCTCACCAGTTGCTTCGCTCCAATTCTGAGTGCTGAGTCACAGTTTTAAATTATAAACTCAACGATTCAATCTGGAATTTAAAAATACAGAGTTTTGCACTGATCGCACTACCAGATCAAATTACTTGATTGGCGATCGCGTGTTTGTTCGACTTTTTTTACTCCATTTCTCGTCTATTTAATTTTCTAACTTTCAATTATTTTTAACTTCTACAAATTCATCTTCTATTAGGAATCCGGTTTGATTACTGAAATCACTTGGCTTAGTAGGCAATAGTCAAAAGGCAATAGGCAATAAACTTCTTGGCAAAAGTCAGGAAAAGAGTAAGAGGAAAGGGGGAAAGGTTTGTTATTTTCCCTTTACCCTTTTCCCCTAAGAGTGCAAAAAGCACAAATGCCAAGAGGTCTAATAGGCACTCTTGCAATAGGATTTCAGAAGATTCAGGTATATCGAATTTTTTCACGCAATCAAATATGAGTCCTATATTTAAAGGCAATTAACTGCGGTCATTACCGTTATTAATGTATTTAAAGTAACTTAGGCAATCAAATAACGATTCTTCTGTGAAATTACTATAAGTAATAAATGATGAATTTGTAAAGAATGTGGTAATTTACCTGATGTAACTTGGTAATTGCTGCATAACGATCGCAATGCTTAACAAAAAAAATAACGTAGCTTGTTAGAAACTTTATGGAAACAATATCTGTCTATCTAAATAATCAGGATTTCTACTCAGGTGGATAATTTTAAGTATACAAAATACTGTGTTTTTAATAGCACAAGGTCGTTATTCTAAAAGTTCAGTTATAACAAGCCCACTCAATTAAATAGTTTTGATAAAGGTGTAAATAATGACTTATCTCTTGCGATCGCTCAAAAAATCCTTACCAAGTTGAAATTTCGACACAAAGACTACTGCATATTTCACCCCAATAAGCCTGAATGAATAAATATAGTATGAATGAGGTGTCAACCATGACTCGAATTCGTGACGTTGTAGAAAGAGCTTTAGCAACTGGCTATTTGACAGTGGAAGCTGAAGATCAACTACGACAACTGTTGACTACCCGGTATGACTTAGAAGATTTTAATGCTTTCATGACTTTGCAAGAAGCTGCCATGACTGGTAAGGTCAAGCAGGAGTCTAGAGAGCGGTGTGGCATCAAGTAGAGACTTAGCCTGCTACATCTCAGCGACGGGGGCGTTTACCATCATCCTCAAAATCATCATCATCCTCAAAAAAGTCCCAATCATCATCATCTGCTTGATTGGTAGTTGGTGGCTGATAAGGGGGAATGATTACCCGGTAATCGGCATCATAAACGGATTCAGTTTTTCCCGCAGCCGTATTTTTTGGTTCGCGGTAGCTGTAGGAGTAAACTGAACCAGACTGAGAACTCCTTTTGGCTTCTGATTGACGTTCGTAAGTTGTTGAATCTCTAGGCTGTTGAGCTTGAGAATTAGGTGTAGGTGCAGACTCTGACTTTTCATAAAAGTTCCAATCATCATCTCTACTGCCATTTGTCTCCCAATCATCAAATACCTCACTGCTAGGCTCTTCTTTTTTACTAGCTGGTGGTGGACTGGCAGAACGAGATGCAGGTTCTTCTCTTTGGGTTGCTTTCGCACGAGACGAAGTTGCAGTTACTCTGTTAGGGGTTTGGCGTTGTCCTGCCACAAAATAATTGGATAAATTAAACAAGGTAGCAATCAATATCGATGTAAAAGCACCAGTAGTAGTACTGAACAAAATCCATATCGCTAGTGGTAATGGTTGAGTTCGCACGCCCAAAAATACTAGCGATAGGGCAGGTGAGAAATTTTGGATTAACAACAGCGTTAGTCCTCCCAGTACTGCCACCAATAGAATTAAGCGAATTACAGCCATAGCAATTTTGTCAGTTGTCAGTTATCGATGGTCAGTTGTCAGCAATCAGTTATCAGTCTGATTATTCTTCACTAATTACTGTTCACTGACTACTGACACTATCAGCCATCTCTATCATTACCTTTTTAAGACTATTGTGAAATTTACAATAGATTTCTTGGCAAAAGTCGGGGTAAAGGTGAAGGGGAAAAGGGTAAAGAAACTCAAAATCCTTCCCCTTTAACCAAAACCTTTTCCCTAAGAGTGGAAAAATATATTTTTGCAAGAGGTCTAATAAATTCGCTTAGGGCGTTAGCGACGACCTTGCCACCTCTGAATTGGGATGCAGTCAATGTCTAGTTGATCTAAAGCACGGGCAACTACAAAATCAACTAAATCCTCGATGGTTTGGGGATTGTGATACCAGGCGGGAATAGCGGGGACAATTCTCACTCCAACTTCTGCTAAAGAGGTTAAGTTACGCAGGTGGATGAGGCTAAAAGGGGTTTCACGCGGGACAATGACCAGCTTTCGCCCTTCTTTTAGTTGGACATCTGCTGCCCGTTCTAGTAAATCCGAACTCAAGCCAACTGCTAGCTTTGCCACTGTACTCATGCTGCATGGAATAATCATCATCCCCAGAGTGGCAAAGGAACCACTGGCAATCCCGGCTCCAACATCGCTCCAAGGATGACAGCGTAATTTTCCCGAAAGTGCAACTCCAGCTTGCTCTCGCCAGAATTGTTCTTGCCCGGTTGGTTCTGATGGCATCCGAATTTCCTGTTCTGACTGCCAAACCATGTAAGTTGATTTAGAGGCAACCAATTCAATGCTATACTCCGCTTCTAGCAAAAATTTGATTGCGCGAACAGCGTAAATCAGACCAGATGCGCCCGATACGCCTAAAATTAAAGGTTTGGTGTTATTTGACACGTAAGGGTTGGTTTATGAGAGGCAGGGGGCAGCACTTCGGCTACGCTCAGTGGCAGGGGGCAGGGGGCAGGGGGAAAGGTACAAATCTCGCCTCTTGTCGGCGAAAGCACTGCTCCTTTTCTCCCTTGGTTGAGAGCAATAACTGCAAGTAGGGTAGTTTTTCTCCCCCGCTCCCGTTCGGCTACGTTCACGGCAAGCCTGCTCCCTGCTCAAGAGCATTTTGACTTTACTCATCCTCAGAGTAAGGATCTAGGTCATCAGGCTCCATATCATTTGGTAAGTAGAGGTCTGAAAGGTCTTCACGGGAATCATTGCCAGTTAACCCTTTAGCAACGCCATCGCTGCCGACTGTTACCAAATCAATTTGCTGACGGTAGTAATCGACACTCTTAACTTGGACGGCGACGCGATCGCCTAATCTATAAGAAGCGCGATTTTTGCGCCCAAATAGTGCCTGTTGTCTGGCGCGATATTCATACCAATCATCTTTGAGAGAACTGACGTGTACCAATCCCTCTACCCGCAAAGGCACACCAGGATTACTGCTGGATTCCACCTCAGCTGCGGGTACTTCAATTTCCACAAAGAAACCGTAGGATTGAACCCCGGTAATCACGCCTTGAAATACCTGACCGATGCGTTGCTTCATCAGTTGGGCTTTTTGTAGTCCGGCTAAATCGGCTTCGGCTTCTTGGACTTCTTTTTCGCGGTCGTTGATTTGGACAATTACCCTAGTCAAATCGCTTTGGAGTTCTTGTTGCAATTCTGGGGGTAAAACGTTCCAGTTAATTTCCTCGTGGCTGGAAGAGTGGCGTAGGTTAACGCGTTCTCTGACACGGGTATTGCGGCGATCGCGTCCGTTTTCCAGTAGCGTGTAATACACTCTCTGCATCAGCAAATCTGGGAACCGCCGCAAGGGAGCGCTAAAGTGGACATATTGTGGTAGTGCCAGACCAAAGTGAGATCCTTTGGTGGTACTGTATGCCGACGGCTTCAGTGTATCTTGTAACAAGTAAGTAAGAACTTGCTCGGAGGGAGATTCCGCAAAAGCTGTGGTCAAATGTTGGTAATCTAAAGGTTGGATATCGACTTCTGGATCTAATGTGAGGTCAACGCCTAAATTGACTGCCAATTTCAGCATTTCCTGGACATCTTCAACATCAGGAGTACCTTGGACTCGCCAAATAGCCGGAACACCAAGAGCATTTAAGTGAGTTGCGAACAGTTGATTAACTAACAGTACTAACTCCGTGAGTAGCGATCGCACTGGTAAATCATTCACCACCACAGCGCCGAGAATCCCCTCATCATAATAGGCGTTTTGGCTAGGCGGCAGATTCAACTGGAGGCTACCACGATTTAACCGTACCTGTTTCACGGCTGTTTGCAAGGCTTGGAGGTCTTGCAGGATTTGGGAAACCTGTGATGATTTATCTTCAGCTTCACCTGTGAGAATTGCTTGAGCTTGTTCAGTAGTCAGTGCAGTCTCGACGTTAATTACACTGGGTTGAATTTCCCATTCCAGCACTTCTCCCGATTTGGGATCAATGGTAATTAAAAAAGAGATAGTTAAGCGATCGCTCCCAGGTACTAAAGAACAGCGTTCTGCCACAGTTAGCGGCAAAATTGGCAACACCAATTCTCCTAGATACACTGACTTGCCCCGTTTGAGTGCTTCTCTATCTAGGGGTTCATCAGGTTGGACATAGTGAGAAACATCAGTGATATGAACGCCTAAAAGCCAATTTCCAGCTAAGTTTTTTTCTAAACTAAAAGCGTTTTCTATAACTTTGGTATCACCATTTACCCCTTCAATAGTGAGAGTAAACAAATTACGTAAATCTAGCCGATTTTTCAGGTCTGCTTTCAATAGCTTTTTGGGCAACCTCGCAGCTGCTTCTAGAACATTATCTGGAAAAGTCCGGGAAAGGTCGTGTTTGCATGTAACTAAATCTATATCAGCAGCAGCTTCGGCATCGCTACCAAGGATTTGCACCACTCGACCAAGGGGAGGATATTGTGCCAACGGGTAACGCAAAACTTCCACATGAACCAGATGATCGATCGCTTCTTCTAACTTTGCCCCGTTAGGTTGAATTTTGAGTTCAAACAGCAATCGATCATCTAAAGGCACAGCCCGAAAACCAGTTTCTACTTGCTTAATTCGTGCCAGTAAAGTGTGGTTAGAGCGTTCGAGAATCAGTTTCACCTCACCTTCAGGAGACCGACGACGACTGCCTTCTTTCAGAACTCTCACCAAAACGCGATCGCCATTCCAAGCATTACTCAGATGACTTTCGCGGATGTAAATATCCTCAGCGCCTTCTACATCTTGAATAGCAAAGCAAAAACCTTTACTAGAACAACGGAGTTTTGCCTCAATTACGCCGTCTTCTGAGACACGCCGATACTTACCCCGTTCTTTGACTAAAATACCGATTTTTTCCAGAACATCTAAGGCAATGTGAAGTTTTTGTAAACTTTTTTCATCTTCACAGCCAAGTTTCTTTTCTAAAACCTTCCGAGCTACCAATTTATCATCGGTGAAATTGGCAAGGAGTGTAGCGATTGAAAATTCCATGCAGTGAACCGACCTTTGGTCAAAACATCATTTGTTGTTTAACAAAATAGAATTCAGGAGTCAGGAGCCAGAATTCAGAATTTAATTCTGTCTGACTAGCGGATAGCGCAGCGGTAGCGAGTCCGCAAGCGTGCTGAATCAAGGTGTTTAAGTCCTCCCACAAAAATTTTCTTGTTTTGTGGTCAACTTTCGTAATAGCGGGGAATTCAGACCCGCTATCTTGATTCTGAATTCTGAATTCTGACATTCTGAATTCTTCTTTAATCTGGTTCTTTTCTGTATACCCTCACGGCTTACAGAAACAAGCTGGAAACTAATTGCCCTGAAGCAAGCTTCCTAAGTTCTAAAGAAAGGAAGCCCGACCCAGTAAGAGGGGGAAACTACTCCCGCAGTTCCTTTGCAAAGAAGCCGACCCACGGACAACTCTGGGCGTTTACGAACTTCTCACTGCACGATGCTCTCAGAATTCGCCTGCGTTCAATTTCCTTTAGCTAAACAAACTTAAGATTGCACGCCTGATTACAATTTAGCCCCGCTAGGTAATTACGCGACGGGTTTTTGAGAAGCTGGGTTTAGAGAATCCATACTGCCCAAAAGCCCTATGCAGGGGAGCCACTGTAGTCTTCTCCAAGGGGAGACGCTAAAAGCGATAGCGCCGGCGGCAAGCGAGTCTGCGAGCGTCTGGGGTCTCCCCAAGTGGAGGAGGCAGTGCGGTCTTCTCCCAAAGGGAGAAGCTAACGCCAAGGGGTCTCCCCAAGTGGAGCAACTGCCGTCAAGTGGCGTGGAAACTACAGGTGTTTGATTGTCTAGAGAGAGGGTAATTTTACGCCATTAGACTCTGATTTGTAACTAGGAGGAACTGCTGGTGAACCCAATTTTCCCACATGTAGAATCGGTAACAATTAGGTAAGCAGCTTAATGAGCAGCGAGGGCGAACCTTATCTCCATTATTGTAGATTTAGAGCGCACTTCCAGAAAATAGTTCTAGATATCGAGTTGGGTAATCAGTATAGCATTGCAAGCAAGACTACCCAGACAAGTTAGCACTCACTAAAAATTTCGTCAAAAAAGAGCTACTGCTACAATTAGGACACAAGGCAAAGCTTGAATATCACTTTAAAAGGGACTGGGGATTGGGGATTAGGATTAAAATAATTCTTTCCCAGTTCCCAGTTCCCAGTCCCCAGTCCCCAGCAGATTTAGATTGGTAGCAGTATTATGTTGGCTCAATTCCAGAGCTTGTATCCCCAGGGCAGTTTGATTTCTGAATTAGTGCAAATTTTTCAAGGAAAATATATTGTTCGGGCAAGCGTACAAATTGAAGGTGTAACCCGTGCTACGGGTATGGCAGCAGCAGAAACAGTAGAAGCAGCAGAAGACCAAGCCAGAACCAGGGCGCTGATAGTTTTGGGTATTACAAACGCGCCACCAGAATCAGTAGCGTTGACCTCAAATCCAGTTTCCCCGGCACAGGTAAATCCTGAATTGAATACTAAAGGTGGATTGAGTGAGCCTGCTGCTTATTCCTCTCCAAAAAATGAGGATTTTGTTAGTAGTCAGTGGTCAGCAGTCAGCGATAAAGAAATATCTATACCGCCTTCTAAAGAACGGAACATCAAACCAGAAGTAGTAACAAGCAGTAACGAACAGTACGGCTATAGTAATGCTGCGCCCCTAGCAAGCGATAGCTATAGCCAAGATTTAAGTCAAAACTTTCCTATGACTGCCAACCGGGAGCTAGAATTTGATCCTCCAGTTGAGACCTTAGAAATAAACTTTGATAACCAGCCAGAAAATCAAACTTTTCCGGCGATTTCTGCCAACAATGTCACACCATTTACACCCCGGAGTTACAGCCCTCAAGAGAATGTCGCCACACCATCAGCGACAGGAAAGAGAAAGAAGAAAGCTGAACCCGTGGATTTATCGGATGTAATTGCTAAAACAGATGTCGAACTTCAGCGTTTAGGCTGGACACCAGAACAGGGACGGGAGCATCTGATTGAAACTTACGGTAAGCGCGGGCGGACTTTGCTGACTGAAGAAGAATTACACGGATTCCTCAAATACTTACAGTCTCAGCCAGACCCAATAGCGGGATTTTGATTTGTCATTTGTCATTTGTCATTGGTCATTAGTCATTTGTAAGGATTAATGACTAATAACATCGGCTCTTGAAACAGTAACGAAGCTATGGAACCTGTGAATTTTTCTGAAGTAATTGCTCAAACAGACGTTAAAATGCAGCGACTAGGCTGGACAATAGACCAAGGACGGGAACATCTGATAAAAAATTATGGGAAGCGATCGCGTTTTTTCCTAACCGATGAGGAATTGCATGAATTCCTCCAATATCTCCAATCTCATACCATTTCTTTGTGAGGCTGCGCCAAACCCTTTTAACTTCTTTCTTTGTGTCTTTGGCGTCCAACTCTTACGAGACGCTGCGCGTTGGCGGAAGCCTCTCGTAGAGATGGCGGTTCGTTTTTCTTCCTTGTACTTACAATATGGTTTAGTGCATCTTCATACAGAATTGGTATCAGCCAGATCCGATAGCAGAATTTTGATTTCCAACTTTTAAATCGAGTTGTTTAAGTCAAATAACCCCTCTTCAGTTATGAAGAAGGGTTATTTTAGGGTTTAAGAGGATTAAAAGTGGTCAACCATTTACCAATCGTGACTATTAATTAACAGCAGCAACTGCTGGGCGGCTACCGGCAGAGTGACGGTCAATCACTTGGTCAATCAAACCGTAGTCTCTGGCTTCCTCTGGTGACATGAAAAAGTCACGTTCAGTATCTTCAGCAATCCGCTCAATTGGTTGACCTGTATGTTCAGCTAAATAGTCATTTAGCCGCCGCTTGTGGTACAGAATTTCCCGCGCCTGAATTTCAATATCAGTCGCCTGTCCTTGAGCGCCGCCTAAAGGTTGATGAATCATAATCCGAGAATGGGGTAGACTCATCCGCTTACCCTTAGCACCTGCGCTGAGGAGAAAAGCGCCCATACTCGCCGCCAATCCGGTACAAATTGTACAGACATCAGGGCGAATGTGTTTCATAGTGTCAAAAATGCCCATACCAGCCGTCACCGAACCACCGGGAGAATTGATGTACATATAAATGTCTTTCTCCGGGTCTTCAGCATCCAAATACAGCAGTTGGGCAACAATCAAGTTGGCAATATTGTTATCAACTTGTTGTCCCAAAAAGATGATGCGCTCACGTAACAGCCGTGAGTAGATGTCAAAGGCGCGTTCACCTCGACCCGATTGTTCAATAACGATAGGAATCATGGAAGCGTGTTTGTGGCTACTTTAAATACATTTTATCGGTGACAGCACAAAACTGGGGTTTATCTCTACTGTTCTTACCTAGATAGAAGTAAATCTTTCCCATTCTGTCTTATCCAAGAAGGAAGCAAAAGGTACTTTTGCTATAGATTCAACCTCTAAGGGCACTTTTTAGCAGCAAAAGCTGTCTAAGAGAATATCCAGACTTAGGGAAGAACAAATCAAAAAACTCCAATTGTCGCCAATCTTTATGTTTCAGCCTTTGCTGCACAACCTTGGCGATGTGGTGATTAGACTGATAACCAGAATCTAACTTGCTTAGGGAATTATGTAAAATTTCAGTAACATTTTAAACATTTTTTTAGGATTTCCCTCGGCAATTAGCAAGTAATTTTTGTTAGATTCAGTAAGTCTATAGTACGAGGTGTATTTAGAATAACCAGTCCTAATTGAAATGCTATCCACTCACAAGAGACGTGCCATGCTGGAAAAACTTGTACAAGCTGCCATCATCACCTTCTTGCTCCATCTGATAGCAGGACTTAGCCCAAATACTTTAATTCAGACAAAGACAGCATCACCTATGCAAGAAACGCCACCAAATATTGTTAGCTTGCTATTGCGATCTTTTCAATAAGAATGTTTCATAAGTTGCACAGGTATAAGTAAGTCGGCGTAAATAAACTCAATTATATAAATATGATTGCCTTGTAGTCAGCGCTTTAGCGCTAAATCGCTGACTACAAAACTTTAATTTTTTACATCACTTACTTAGGCGATTTCAAAGACATACACTACTACCTCTACACAAGGGGTTTCTTGCTTATGTATATAGCCGTCTAGACTAACAATCTTGGGAACAGGCTAGACTGAGCAAAGAAGGCAACCACTAGCGTTTGATCATGACTAATCGCCTTGCTGAAGCTAAGAGCCTCTATCTCCGTAAACACGCCGAAAACCCCATTGATTGGTGGCCTTGGTGTGACGAAGCACTTGCAACTGCAAGGGCGCAAAATAAACCGATTTTTCTCTCCATTGGCTACTCTAGTTGCCACTGGTGTACTGTCATGGAAGGCGAGGCTTTTTCTGATATTGCGATCGCCCACTTCATGAATGCCAATTATCTTCCCATCAAAGTAGACAGGGAAGAAAGACCTGACCTCGATAGCATCTACATGCAGGCTTTGCAGATGATGAGCGGTCAAGGCGGTTGGCCTTTGAATATTTTTCTTTCTCCAGAAGATTTAGTACCGTTTTACGCTGGGACTTATTTTCCTGTAGACCCGCGCTATGGTCGTCCGGGATTTTTGCAGGTGTTGCAAGCTCTTCGCCGTTATTACGACACCGAAAAAGTAGAATTACAACAACGTAAAGCCTTAATTGTTGAGTCTCTGCTCACGTCTGCGGTGTTGCAAGACGGTACAACAGATGAGCTTGAAGACCATGAATTACTCCGCCAAGGTTGGGAAACTAGCACAAGTGTAATTACTCCTAGTCAATCTGGCAACAGTTTTCCGATGATTCCCTATACAGAATTAGCACTGCGGGGAACTCGATTTAATTTTGAATCTCGCTATGATGGCAAGCAAGTTTGTACCCAACGGGGACTAGACTTAGCGCTAGGCGGCATTTATGACCATGTAGCTGGTGGTTTTCATCGCTATACTGTTGACCCAACTTGGACAGTACCTCACTTTGAAAAGATGCTCTACGACAATGGACAAATTGTCGAGTATCTGGCTTCTTTATGGAGTGCAGGAATACAAGAGCCAGCCTTTGAGAGGGCGATCACTGGTACTGTACAATGGCTAAAGCGGGAAATGACCGCACCGGAAGGTTACTTCTATGCTGCCCAGGATGCCGACAGCTTCACTGTTCTCACGGCAGTAGAACCAGAAGAAGGAGCCTTTTATGTTTGGAGTTACAGCGAAGTAGAACAACTGTTAACGCCTGAAGAATTAACCCAATTACAACAGCAATTTACTGTTACCCCTAACGGCAACTTTGAAGGGCATAATGTTTTACAAAGAAGGAATTCGGGTCAACTGAGTGCAACGCTGGAAACGGCACTGAGCAAGCTGTTTACAGTTCGTTACGGTGTTAGTTCTGAGTCTCTAGAAACTTTTCCCCCGGCTCGTAACAATCAGGAAGCAAAAACTACTAATTGGCCAGGTCGCATTCCCTCGGTGACAGATACGAAAATGATTGTCGCCTGGAATAGCTTGATGATTTCCGGGCTGGCTAGGGCTGCTGGGGTTTTCCAACAACCTTTGTATCTGGAATTAGCAGCACAAGCAGCGAATTTTATTTTGGAAAATCAGTTCGTCGATGGGCGTTTCCAAAGACTTAACTATCAAGGAGAACCAACTGTTTTAGCGCAGTCTGAAGATTATGCTTTGTTTGTTAAAGCTCTCTTGGATTTACAAGCTTGCAACCCTGAGCATAAGGAATGGTTAGAAAATGCGATCGCTATCCAAGATGAATTCAACGAATTTCTCTGGAGTGTCGAATTAGGTGGTTATTATAATACATCAAGCGATTCTAGTCAAGATTTAATTGTTAGAGAGCGCAGTTATGCAGATAATGCGACACCATCAGCTAATGGAATTGCGATCGCTAATCTTGTCCGTCTCGCCCTACTCACCGATAATCTAGATTATTTAGATTTAGCGGAACTTGGTTTGAAAGCTTTTAAGAGTGTAATGCATCGCGCTCCCCAAGCTTGCCCTAGTTTATTTACAGCTTTGGATTGGTATCGTAACTCTACCTTGATTCGCAGCACTACTGAGCAAATAAACTCTTTGATCCCCAAGTTTCTACCAACGGCTGTATTTGCCATCACATCCGATTTACCAGAGGGAAGCGTTGGGTTAGTTTGCCAAGGCTTGAAGTGTCTTGCACCAGCCGAAAGTGTAGAGCATTTATTGCAGCAAGTCCAGAAAAGTCAGAATAGAGGATGACGACCAGCAGTGAATTAACGGCAATTGTCTTAGCAGGTGGTAAGAGTTCTCGTATGGGTCAAGACAAAGCCTTGATTCCCATTCAAGGAGTGCCTTTATTACAGCGAGTTAGTAGGATTGCTCAAAGCTGTGCTGATGTTGTTTATATAGTCACTCCCTGGCCAGAACGCTATCAAGATTTGCTTTTGCCTGGTTGTCAGTTTATTCGGGAAACGCCTTTATCTGGAGAATCTCTAGCCCACGGGCCTTTAGTGGGATTTGCCCAAGGGCTAGCCGAAGTGCAAACAGAATGGGTGCTGCTGCTAGCTTGCGATTTGCCGAGGTTGCGGGTTGAGGTATTGCAAGAATGGGCAAGTAGACTTGATGGTGTGGGAGATAATGCGATCGCAGCTTTAGCTCATCATCCCAAAGGCTGGGAACCTCTATGTGGTTTTTATCGCCGTCGCTGTTTGCCACAACTATTGGATTTTATCAACCAAGGGGGGCGATCGTTTCAACAGTGGCTTCGGCAATATCCGGTAGAAGTTTTGCCTTTACCAGAACCCGAAATGCTGTTTAACTGTAATACACCAGAGGACTTGGCTAATACCATTTCTTTGTGAGGCTGCGCCAAATTCTCTTGGCTTCCTTCTTTCTTTGTGTCCTTTGCGCCCTTTGCGGTTCGTTCCTTATATAGTTTGGAGTTTGGCGCATCTTCATACAGAATTGGTATAAGAGTTAATTCATAGCATTTTCACTACTTTTACAAGAAGTCTACTTAACTCGACAAAATTTGCGATCGTTATCACTCTCAGGATATTGCCAAGAATAGGCAAAATGGCTAACTCCCTTCAATTGAGGTGCAAATTGTCGCAGTGCCTGCATTTGCACTTCTAGGGATGGACGATTACTGATCGATTCTCCCCATTTGCCTGCTAAAGCTGGGATTATCTGCGTACCTGGTTTTGCCATACTCAAAACTCGTTGCACTTGCGTCACAATACAACTGACATTACCGCAATTCCCATAAGCCATAGGATGCCATTCTAATGTAGCGGGGAACCGATCCCAAGGTTGCAAACGGGAATCATACCCTTGTCCTACAGTTTGGTTGCCATCAGGGAAAAATACTACTCCTGTGGAAATACCTTGCTGCTTTGCTGGGTAACTAGCGATGGTGACAAAATCTAGAATTCCTTGCATAGCGTGGGCAACGGCAAGCTGCCACAACTCCCATTGTAAAAGTGGTTGTCTATCGGTTGCAGGCAAAATTGATTTTTGCGCCAGTGGGAGAGTGCGTCCTTGCCAAAGGGGTTCTCCTTCCTGGGGATAAAGTTTATCGACTTCCGCTACATCTGCACCGGTGACGAATCCCTTGCTCAAAAAGCGGCGAATCAAGTCCAGCCCTTTGTAATTCTGTGCCCGTTTAAATAAAGCTTCTTGGGTTGCAGGGCTAAATAACCATAAATCCGAAACTTTGGTGGCAATGGAATCACTTCCAGCTTGCCGGGGATAACGCACGTAGTCCAATAACAAGCCATCTGGACGACGGCGCAAAATTTCTTGTACCAATTGGTAGTAGTCGCGTTTTGCTTGCAAGTTGTAGGGGTCGATAAACACTTGAGAGCCGTTATCTACCACATATAAACTCGTTTGACCTTTGCCATTACGAGCGATCACACTTTCTCTATCTGTACGTTGGGCGTAAGTATAACCAAAATTTGTGGTAAACATCCAGGCGTAGACCTTCAAACCGCGTTGCCGACCTTTTTTAATTGCTGTGGCGAGTAAATCGGCGTTTTCTGCTCCTGGAGTGCGAATCACAGCAGGCCAAACCGTCGGGTTAGCTTTTGCTGGTAATAATACTTGCCCATCGTAAAATACTTCTAAATAAACTTGGTTATAGCCACGGTTAACAATCCGATCCATAATCTGATCGATTATTCCTGGCTGAATGTCACAGGGATACAAGCGCAACCAAATGGCTTGGGTTTGCGGCCAAGTTCGAGTGCGACACTCTCGTAATTCCTGCGCTTGTTCTTGTACTATTTTTTGGTAGCGCGTTTGAGCATCTTCCTTGCCTTTGAGAGCTGACAAACGTAAGTTTTCTTTTTCTTGCGCCGTCGCTGATGATAACTGACAATACTTATTTACTTGCGCCCTTGCTGGTTCGCTGCTAAAGTTGGGGAGCAACAAACTACTAGTGAAAACAACAGCGAATAAGCGCTGCCAAAATAATGTTGAGCTTACAACTTTCAAGGGACGTTTAGACATACCTACCAGTAGATGAACTAATTTAAAATTCAAAAGAGTTTCAGATGAGGATTTAAACTCCGACTGTAGCAAGATCCTCTAAAGTAACTGAGCAAAGACAGAGTTGCTCCAACTCCGAGTTAGATGTTGACGTTCGGTCTTAAACCCTTTTATTTGCGATAATCATCGATCCAAAATCAGATTAGCTTGGGCAAAGTGTATCAAATTATATAGCTAACTAGTGAGGGTTTTAAAACCTATTTTTTTAAGACTCCTAAAGACCTATTTCTGTTGCTGTATTTTTTTATAAACCCTTAAAAAAATTGACTTTGACAAAATGTTAAGCTTCAATCCAAGTGTATTGGTTTTTAGCTAAGGAGAGAGTCAATTAGTTTAGTTGAAAATTTAAAATTCAAGGTTATATAAATTTGACAAAATAGCCAAGAGCCAAAAATTTTGACTCTTGACTATTGATGATACAAGCAATAGTTAATAGCTAACCGCCACGCTTCAGTGCCGTCTCCACCTGCTGTAACTCCTTCTCTAGACGAGTTTTGAGTTTTTCGGGTACGGGACGGTTTGGGTAAGAACTGTAGTGTCCAGCTAGAGAATTGAGGGCTGTTCGTATGGTTGTAAACGAGCCAAGACCAGAAACAGAGTTAACTCGCTGGTAGCGAGCTGAAAAGTCATTAATTTTTTGCCGCGCTTCTGCTTGAATTGCTGCCTTGTCTGGTGAATCTTGGGAAAGATCCAGAGCTTGTCTCATAATATTGACCACAGCTAAGGTGTCTTGACGATAATCCCCAGTCAAACTATCTGGACTGCCAGAACAACCCATTAAGCCGATAGCTACAACTAAAACCAGCGCAAGCAAACGCGACCAATAGCGCTTCATATGCATTAAGTAAAACAATACGTAAATCAACGTCCATCCTATCTTGGATTGGTAACTTGGGGATCAATTGAGTAGGGAATGGAGAGTGGAGGGGAGGAAGGGGAAGAAGCAAGGGAGCAGGGGGCAGGGAGGAGAGTTTTCCCCTCTGCCCTCCGCACCCTGCACCTCTGCCTCTTACCAATGCCCAATGCCTAATGACTAATAACTTTTTGATATAGAGTATCCCTTTGTTGGTAAGGTCGTCCTAAAGAAGCGATCGCAGTTTGCAAGGTTTCGACTTCCATACACGTACCACCCAAAGCACCTGCCATTGTGGTAATGTGTTCCTCCATTAATGTGCCGCCGATATCGTTGCAACCCCAAACTAAGGCTTCTGTCGCGCCTGCAAGCCCCAGTTTTACCCAACTCTGCTGATGGTTAGGAATCCAATTACCTAAGTAAATTCGCGCTACAGCCCCTAATAATAGTGCATCACTTAAAACTGGTTGATCGCGTCCGACACGGCGACGTAATGATTTGGGCGCTTCTTGACCAACGAAGGGTAATAAAATAAATTCTGTGATCCTTGCTGGATATCCTTGATTGATAGCGGTTTTTTGGAGCGAGCGCAATTTTTCTAAATGTCCGATTTGCTGTTCGTGGGTTTCAATATGCCCAGATAACATAGTGCTGGTGGTATGCAAGCCTATTTTGTGTGCGGTGCTGACAATTTCTAGCCAAGTGGCTGTGTCAATCTTCTCTGGACACAATATTCGCCTAACTTCATCGTCTAATACTTCAGCTGCTGTTCCCGGCATTGAACCAACACCAGCATCGCGCAAAGCAGTAATCACATCAGCATATTCTAGTCCGTCAAATCTGGCGATGAATTGCACTTCTTGGGGAGAGAAAGCGTGTAAATGGATGTGGGGAAATTCCTGTTTAATGGTTTCTACAACTTTGAGGTAGTAGGGTAAAGATTTACCATTTATCTGCGCTTGTGGATTTAACCCGCCTTGCATACAGATTTCCGTTGCACCTCGCTTTACTGCATCTGTCGCTTTTTCCAAAATTTGCGCTGAATCTAACCAGTATGCATCGGCATCACCATCATCTCGACGGAAAGCACAAAAACTACAGTGCTGCTCACAAATATTAGTAAAGTTGATATTACGGTTAATTATGTATGTAACCGTATCGCCTGCTTGAGTGTGGCGAAGTGTATCGGCTGTAGTACGTATTGCGGCGATCGCCTCTGGATCGGTTTGTTGTAACAATACCACTCCTTCTTCGAGAGATAAGTCGTATCCCATCAAGGCACGCTCAAGAATTTTTCCAACAGCAATTTTTGTCAGCATTATTTTCTTAGTTTTTCAGTAAATCTTAATTTTATAATTTGGATTGAAGAAGAATTCAGGAGTCAAAATGGGCTAAACCTTAGCTATCCGCTAACAGGAGTCAGTAATCTTGACGCCACCCTTGAATACTCGCTACTGCTTTGCTATCACGGACTCGCTCTCCGTGGCGCTATCAGCCGGAGATTCAGACGCGATGCTCGTTCCGACGCTCTTCCTTGCTAACGCTACGCTATCCGCTTTTTTGGTCAAAATTTATTCTGAATTCTGACCTCTGACTCCTGAATTCTGTTTGATAAATATCTCTTGACTGTACTCTATTAGACAAGAAACGCTATGTAATATTTAGCTACTTTTCTTTTCTAATCGCCACAGCCTACTATTCTGGAAAACCTCGGCTAGTTTGTATTTTTTCTCAAGCTTATATTTAAATATTTTAGAAGGATTATACAAAAATAGCTCACTGAAACTATCAGGAATATTTGGCAGACTTGGTTCAATTACCAATTGCATCTGCACTTTGTTATTTAGCAGATGACTGAGAGACATTAAATCGCCAATATTTAGGGAATAATTACTACTAATTAATAGTGGATTATTAGTTTTATTGATGATGCGAGCAATTTGAGGGTTAGCATGGCTGCTTTTATTCCACCATGTCTCAGCTTGAGAACTGACGGCACATGATAAAACTCCACTGGAAATTACTACTACCATTACTAATTGCCAAAATTTGCGGACTATTAACTTAGAAGAAATAATTTGAGTCGCCAGCAAGTAAGCAACAGCTAGCTGAATGCCTATATAACAGGGAATGATATATCTAGCTCGCAGACTAACCTTACCTCCAAAAATTAAATCAGGCAATATGAAAATTAAAGCCGGGACTCCACTTAAGAGAAAAACAAATAACCAAACTCGTGTTCCTGTTTGACGATAAAGAAATAAGAATGAATATATTACTAAGATTAAGATTACGGGAATTAAAAATCGACCCCAGCGCAAAATAGGCAAATTCAAATCTGGAAAAAATGGTTCGTAGCGCCAAAAATCAGCAAATAAATAACTAATATTACCAATCCAACCAGAAACTAAAAATGATACAGATTGTCTAGCTTGAGTACTGGCTGTTGTGCGATCAATTTCAGATAAGCTATTAATAACGGTTAAAATCCAAGGAACGAAAGCTAAAAAACCGACACTAGTTGCTATTAGATAAGCTTTAACGTTTTTGGTAAATCGATATCCTGCAATGGCAAATACATAAATACCGTAGGCGATCGCTAGCAATCCAGAAAACAAAAAGGTGTACAATCCTAGTGCCACTGTTACTGCATAAATCGCCCAAGACTGTTTGCTACCTAGCCTTATGGCTCGCAACAGTGCAACACTTTCTAGTAAAATAGTCACTATCCACAAACCGAACTCTCTAGCCTCTTGGGCATACAGCACATGAAAGGGCGATACTGTTAAAAAAGCTACGCTTACCCATGCTGTTATGGGTGACTGAAATAATTCTAAGCACAACCAATAAATGCCAGGAAAGGCTAGCAGGCTAATTATGGCTGACAAGCTTCTCGTAGTTGCTACTGAATTGCCAAAAAATTGCATCCATAATCGAAGCAGCACGTAATAAAGTGGAGAATGCTGGGCATCTTCCATTGCTAAAGAGTTGATTGTATTGATTAAATCTTTTTCGGAATTAGGCTGTTGATATTTTTGTATATCTTCAACTGCAAACACGCGTCCATTAAACACTTGTTGAACAAATTCTGTCTTAGTGTAACCAGAAATTCGTAATGAGGTATAAGCTTCATCATGCCAATAGACTTTTCGATCTAGATAAGCGAAACGAAAAAATATCCCTAATATTAATAAAATAATGATTAAAAATCTTAGCCAAATAGGAGGTAAATATTTTGCAATTGTTGATTGTCTGTTGCTCATAAATATCGACTATACCGAAGATTGCAGATTCACGAAGTATAGTAGTAGTGAATCATTTTTTTAGATATTGAGAATTAATTAAAAACCCCTTCTAATCAGAATATCAGCTTTTATTAATTTACTACAAAATAGCAATTAAAAAAAATTGTAGTAAGCGAAATAACTGCTTACTACAAGCCAATTTAATTAATTTGACATCGCGTAATGTAGTTTGATTTTTTCTTGTCTACTTACTTAGGGACTTCCAAGTAAAAAATATTTCATAGCAGAGGGACAAGGAAGAAAGAAGTTTAGTTGAGTAGACAAATTGGATAATTTATTTTTTGGAGTTCCCTTAATAGACCTTTTGCAAAAATAGTTTTGCAAGAGGGTAAAAGGGTAAAGGTTACTGAATTCTCACAAAAAAACTGGATATTACTAATTTGCCCTGACTTGTGGTGTTTTTCGGCGCTGTATTAACAATCCAATAGCCATACCGATACCGACAAAGGCTGTAAAGTAGAATAAACCAATCAATCGGATATAAATTGGTGGTGCGATCGCTTCCACTTCAACTTCTTGCGCTACCTTCACTGGTGTAAATTGACGGCTAGATCCTGGTAGAGGAGTTGCTTCTACTTCGATTTTGTGGGGTGAACCATCAAAAAACTGTTCAAGCCATGTTAACTTACCTTGTTCGTCAGGAATACCTTTGTAGTTAAACACTGTTAAATTGTGTTCTGTGGCGATCGCTTTCACTTGCAAAGCTACATCTGTAATAGGTTGTCCGGTTGCGCTATCTTTCACCTGTAACGCTAAATTCGCAAGTTTTCCGACAGTTGCGTTTTTATCTCCCTCAAGGTTAATTTCCAATCCTTGAGATTTTTGAGATGATGGTGCAATCGCTTCGGTAGTATTTGAGTGGTGTTCGCTGCCATGAGCTTCTGCTACTTCTGCACTAATGTTGATAACTAATAGGGTTACTATAGCCACTACTGTCAATGCACTTAATAAAAGGCGGACTGACTGTGGTGCAATTTCTCCTTGTTGCAGTTCTTCTTGTCCGCCAATAACCCAACCGCCCAATAATCCAAGCGATAGTAAAATAGCTGCGATCGCAACAAAATATTTATATTTGATTGGATTTTCGTGGACATTGAGATTTAAAGTTTGCTCATAAGCAGCAAAAGCATTTGCTACCAAAGGTGATACTTTAACTAATAGTTGGTAATTTCCACGGATGGGTAACATCTGTTGAATTTCTAGCTTACCATCCGGTGCAGTAGCATTCATTTGCAACAATTTTGTTCCCTCGACAATGGGAAAATCTGTTGTTAACCAAGGATTACGCGGTGGTGTCAGAATTTGTAAACTAATTTTGGCATTTGTTAAAGATTTACCCGCAGCATCAACAGCTTGTAATGTCAAATTCACAGGAAATTGTGGTTTTTCTGCTTCTGCTTCAAAGGGAAGAATACGTTCTAAAGGTGGGTTGATGGAAAGTAGCACTCTAGATGTAGGAGTTTGGGAACTTCCCACAAAGGAATAAAGAATTGACAAAGTGACGCAAACAGCACTGATAAATCCAAAAAATCGATATTTTTTCATAAAAACTTACGGTAAATCTGAAACTTCTTTACTTTCTGCAACTGAAACTTTAATAGCAATGGATGAAAGTTACTCCAGACTATTATTCACTAAGTAAAATAACTTCAGTCAAAGAATTAGCCATAAATCAGACATCATCTTAAATGAACTTAAGGTGATGTAGAGATATCAAATAAAGCATCTCTACAAAACCTAAAAGTTGTTATTTACAAGAAAAAACACTGGCGCGAAATTCGCGCTATTTTAGCGTCGTCATGTTATGTAATCTGGCAAAGCTTCATGCACCTAAAAAATCTTTGTATGATAATTTAGTGACATGCAACGCCTAATGTGTGATGACGCGTTGAGTGTGCTGTGTTATGAACCGCAGGATAGGTAGAGAATAAAACAGTCCAGATAACTAAAGAAGATAGCAGCATATAGAGTGTTACCTGCACAGGCTTAGATAAGGTAATACCTGCTGTTTTCTGCAATATTGATGTATGAGAAAAAGTAGTCATTTTTGGACTCCTACAATAAATTTGGGTAATTTATCAATCAAAGGGCATAATGCCGCTTGATTGCAAAAAGATATACGATCCACTTTGTATTTGACAAGTGTGTATCAAATGTATTATGTAACACGACTTTAGTGAATACTATACTATTCTTTGAACATCGAGCGATCGCGATGCAGAAATCTACACATCAAGTCCATACAAATAACAAAAGAATGACACATGGTTTTGAGTTAAGGCAGTTTCCAAGCTGACAACACAAAGTAACAGATAAAAATTAAAAATGCTCATATTGCCAAGCATCCAAAATTACTCGAATAAACGCGATTTATGTTATTTCTAAGCCAATTAAATACACGACAGATTAGCAGCAGTTTTTTCCTTGTGTCCATATCCAAGGTGCTATTACACCTATTGTTTGGATTCTAAGTGTATTGCTGAAGCAATAAGCATATCAGTAATAGACAGCAAACAATTAGCTTTCTCTAAATATGATTTATACATAAGTCAACGTATAAATACTGTGAAAATAAAATAATTCGAGAAGTCTTAGGGAATAATTCTCGCTTGCTCTTGATTTAATATCTTAACTAGCTGTTTAGAAGCACTCTAAAATTATTGACAATGATTATTAATTCCTATAATATCTAAAAGCAATTGCTAAAGATTTGCAATTCTTTATTTAGCGCTAACCGTAACTAAATCTCATGCCCAACAACTTCGCTCTGGGTAACGGAAAACCCTGGAGTCGCCGTCAATTATTGCAGCTGGGCCTAGCAGGTGCTGGAGTAACTGGTGCAGCTGGACTTTGGCAGATGCTAAATCTACAAAGTAAGTCAATCGTGAAAGTGCCACCATTCAATAGGTCAGCACCAGACGACGCTACTAACCCGATGAAGATGTTAAGGGATTTTGATTATGGGACGGTAAAGCAAGAAAATGGGCGGACTATCCGGGAATTTCAGTTAACTGCTGGTACTTCCATCATAAAACTCAATAGTGCTGTCTCTTACAACATCTGGGATTTAAACGGTCGCATCCCAGGGCCAACGCTACGGGCAAAACAAGGCGATCGCATCCGAATACTATTTCTCAACAACGCGGGACATTCTCACTCTTTGCATTTTCATGGCGTTCATCCGGCGGAGATGGATGGTGTTCGCCCAATCAGTAATGGTAGCGCCACAATTTACGAATTTGATGCTGAACCTTATGGCGTTCACTTATACCACTGCCATATTGAACCAGTCACCCGGCACATTGCTAAGGGACTGTACGGAATGTTTATCATCGATCCACCGACTCCCCGTCCCCCGGCTGATGAAATTGTACTAGTGATGAGTGGATATGACGTGAATGATGATAGCCATAATGATTATTACGCCTTCAACGGTCTGCCTCACTATTACATGCATAACCCGATTCAGATTTACAAAGATCAGTTGATTCGGCTGTATGTTCTCAACATCATTGAATACGATCCGGCTGTAACGTTTCATCTCCACGCCAACTTCTTTGATGTCTATCGCTACGGCATGACTATGACTCCTAGCGAGAAAGCAGATGTGATTACGATGGGTGTCGCAGAAAGGCACATCTTAGAATTTGCTTTTCGCTACCCAGGTAAGTATATGTTTCATCCCCATCAGGATGCGATCGCCGAAAACGGTTGCATGGGTCAATTTGAAGTACTTGCCCAGAACAACTCTCAAAATCCTGTTAAACATTCCTGACAATATTATTAGCAATTTGTAATTAATTAATGAAATTTTTGGTAATAGTTGATAAAAAATCTCATTATATGCAACAGTAAAATCTATGACAATCTGTCAAACAAACTACTTTGTAGTAATAGTTTGAAATGTTTGAATTAATACCTTTTAATTTGTGCGAGGAGCAAAGATGATAAAACTTCGTTATATCTGTTTAGCAGCAGCAGCATCGGTAATAGTTACCTTGAGTTCCTGTAATAGTACGCCAACCGCAGAAAATCCATCAGCACCAGTTGCTAGCCCTCCAGCTACAGAGGCAGTCAGTAATAACAGTCATAGTGGTCACGGTAGCAAAGACAAAATTAACATCAACAACGCTATATTGTCCGAATTGGATAAGTTTGAAGCCAAGCTAGGTGTTCCGGCTTTATCAAACAAAATTCAGGCAGGTCGTCCTTATGGGAAACCAGAAGATTTAGTTACTAAAAAAATAATTACTCAAGAGCAGTTCGACCAAATTAAAGACCAGGTTGGTGTTCAAGAAGTGGTACTCACAGGTGAGGCAAAAGATGTTGACTATATGTCTAAATTAGGTTTAATGAAAGGGCATCTTTTAGTAGCCAAAGAACTGCTGGATCAGAATCAGCCGAAACAGGCAGAACCTCATATTGGACATCCAGTTGAGGAGATTTATGTTGACGTAGAAGATCAACTTAATGAACGCAAAGTCAAAGAATTTAAAACAACATTAGTGAGTTTGCAAGATTTAGTGAAATCTAGTCCGAAGGATAGCAAAGTTAAAACTAATTTTACTTCTTCAATGCAAGCAGTTGATGGAGCGATCGCAGCTTTGCCAGAAGCTCAACGCTCAAAACCAGGATTTGTGTTACAGGTAATTAACGAACTACTAGATTCAGCCAACTCCGAATATGGTGCGGCGATCGCAAATGGTAAAGTAACCGCGCCAATTGAGTATCAAGACTCCCGTGGTTTTGTCTTTTACGCCAATGAATTATACAAAGGAATTTCTAGTCAAGTAACTCAAGCAGATCCCGAAGCACATAAAGCGATCGACACTAGTTTTGCTGAACTAATAAAAGTTTGGCCCGCCGCCATCCCACCAGCTAAAGCAGTCAAAACACCTAATGATGTTACCAAACTGGTGAAAACCATTGAGGAAAACTCTCAAAAAGTAGTTGATAAATCCAATACCCAAGCACAGCGATAACACTTTAATTTAATGGAAAGTATAGGTTAAGGAGTTTAAAATAGTTAAGAGTTAGGAGTTATGAATTATGAGTTATGAATCCCGATTGACTAATTCCTAACTTTCAACTCCTCACCTCTAACTCTTAGCTAATTACACTCCATTCGTTACTTTAACTAACAACTGATGCAAGAACTTGACCATAAAAAGACTATTGACCTGCTAAACGCCATCATGGAATTTGAACTAGCAGGAGTAGTGCGCTACACACATTATTCTTTAATGGTGACTGGCCCTAACCGTATTCCAATTGTGGCTTTTTTCAAAGCCCAGGCAAGTGAGTCTTTACTTCATGCCGAACAAGTGGGAGAAATTCTCACAGGTTTAGATGGGCATCCCTCCCTGAAAATCGCCCCAATGGAAGAAACCTACCAGCATAAAGTTAAGGATATCTTGGAAGAAAGCTTATCCCATGAAAAAAAGGCATTGGAACTGTATAAAACATTGCTCGAAACTGTCACCAATGCCAGCATTTATCTTGAAGAATTCGCTCGCGGCATGATTGGGCAAGAAGAGATGCATAATCTCGAACTCAAAAAGATGCTACGCGATTTTAGTTAATAGTCATTAGTCCTTAGTCATTAGTCGTTAGTTAAATTCAAATGACAAATGACTAATGACTAAGGACAAAAAACAAAGGATAAAAGATGAATTTTAGTACTGCTCTACCTACTTTTGTGATAACGCTCCGAGAAGGAGTAGAGGCTGCCCTTGTTATTGGCATTGTGCTAGCGTTGCTGAAAAAAGCGAAACAATCCCGACTCAACTCTTGGGTATATGCTGGTATCGGCGTTGGCATTGTCGTCAGTGCCTTAATAGGCGTGTTATTCAGTTGGATAATTCAAGTACTAGGAGCTGCCAATCCTCAATACACCACCGTAGTTGAGCCAGCGTTGGAGGGTGTGTTTAGTGTTTTAGCGATCGCAATGCTCAGTTGGATGCTAATCTGGATGACTAAACAAGCCAGATTCATGAAAGCTACAGTTGAGGGAGCAGTCACTGAAGCGCTGACACAAAACTCAAATGCTGGCTGGGGTGTTTTTACTTTAATTTTAATTGCCGTTGTCCGCGAAGGCTTTGAAACTGTTCTGTTCGTTGCTGCTAATTTTCAAGAGGGATTCATGCCAGCATTGGGCGCTGTTGCTGGTTTGTTAGCCGCATCTGCCATTGGGGTGCTGCTATTTAAATGGGGTGTCAAAATTAACATCCGCCAGTTTTTCCAGGTAATGGGCGTTTTCTTAGTGTTGATTGTCGCTGGTTTGGTAGTTTCAGCCTTGAAACACTTTGACGAAGCTGTAGCTAACCTTGCCCTTAGCAGTCGTGCCACAGAAAGCCTTTGTTTCTATTACGAACGTTTTACAAAAGTCCACTCCTGTATTTTGGGGCCAATGGTTTCAAATACTTCTACAATCTTGCCTGACGAACAGTTTCCTGGGATTATTCTCAAATCTTTATTTGGTTATAGAGATAATCTCTATCTTGTGCAAGCGGTGGGATATGTGGCATTTTTACTCACCATTGGAGGATTGTATTTCCGCAGCCTTGGAGGTGCTTCTTCTGAAGTTAGAAAGAATATCTCTTTTCCTCAAAAACCAATTAGTCCTGCAAAGGATTAAAAGCACAGTCAATTTTATATTTTTGCCTCGTTCCCAGTCAGTCATAGACTGGGAATTGCTATTGGAATTGAATACAAATGTTTTTCAGTAATAAAAAAGGCAATGAGCAAAATTTTTATCTTAAATTCCTTACTCTTGCTTTCTCAAGTAACCAATCTAGAAGCAAAATTTTTAGATTTAAAAAATAAATTAGAAAAAAAAGGGTTTCAGGTAATCATTGCACTACCACCAGAGAGAGGGGCTTATGGATTACTAAGAGAAACTGACAAAAAAATCTGGATTAATCCCGTAGTGTTTGAGTTACATATTGGGACTCAAACACTAATCCATGAAAGTGTTCATGCAGCACAAGTATGTGCCGGAAAAGGAAAAATAAAAACTTTAGGTTTAGATATTCAACCAAGCAATTATGCTGGGCCATTTTTTAGGCGCTATACCGATGTCAAACGACAAGATTTAGAAAGAGAAGCCTATGCAGTACAAACTCAATCTAATAGTTTTGAATTAGCTGTATCTCTTCTTCAAGAATACTGTAAATAGCTATTTTTTAGCGATCTTTATCTTCTATTTACCCACCTAAAGTCCGCGTATAAATTACCTGACCTTGGGAATCATAAAGAAAAAGGGACAGGCTGGCATTGTCAGCAATTACAGCTAAGGCTTCCCGTAAGATTTGCAAGTGGTTGGTAACATCAATAGCAGTATTCGAGTTTTCAGAATAAGGATTAGCCAAGTTATTTTGCCTGATTTGATCGTACTCAGGCGTTAACCTGACAATAATTCCTGCATTGTCTATGCTAAAGGTGCATATCCGAAATCCATTCAGACAGGTTTTATCTAAGTCAGTGCGGGTTTGTTGCAAACTACTAACAACTTGTAATTTTTCTTGTGCTTGTTTGAGGGCTGTTGAGTAGGGTTCGATGACAGACTGAGCCTGAGTATAGTACAAGCTATCTTCGGGAACCTTTTTCGCAGTTTGCAAAGCCTGATCCCAGTATGTCGCGGCTGCTTGCCATTGATTTTGTTGTTCATATACTTTGGCTTGCTTGGCGGTGCTAAGGGCTTGTTGGTAGGTTTGAACAGCTAATCGTTCTTTAGTAGCGCGATCGCGTACTACTACTAACTTAGGTTTATAATCTACCAACAGGTTTTGAGCTTCTTGGTATCCAACGCTATTCCGAGGAATGGTATTCAAGGCATTAATTACCACCAGCCAAGTAGACTGCGCCTTTTGCCAGTCATTCAAAGATTTAGCAGTAGCTTCTCGCTTTTCGGCTGCAACAGCAACAGCTTTTGCCGTTGTTAGTTTTTTCAGCCATTTTTCTTCAGTAAATATCTGTTGATTTACAGCGTGTAAACGGACACGAAAATTAAGTAATTTTCCTTGCACCAATCCATAGAGTTCACTACTGGAACTTACAGTTTCTAGTGGCGCTATAGCTTGTCGCCATAAGTGCTGTCTCGCTTGTAATTCTTCTAGACTAGATGCAGGAGTTTGAACTTTTTGTGTCGCCAAAGATGCTGTCTGCAAAGCCTTTACCACCTGTTTGATTTTTTCTGACCGTCCAGACAAACTTACTTTTAGTTCTTCTGACATCTGGTAACGGGGCGACCAACTAGGAATTTCATTCAGGGCTGCACTAGCTGTCTCCAATTTCTGTTGTATAGCAAGTAATTCTTTTTCAGACTTGGCGCGGCGCAGCAGTTGCGAGGATCTTGTTTTTAATTGCTCGGCGTTTTGCATTTCTTGACACTCAGACATCACACAAGGGCGAGTCAAGAAGTAAGCACCACTGCCTAAGACTGCAATTCCCACCAATGCCGCACCCAATAGGATAGGTTTGACTTGGAACCCTGGCTTTGAAGCCGACATCGGCACATCTGCAAACGGGTCAAACAGTTCTTCTTCCTCAGGCTCATCGATTGGCTCATCGATTGATGGAAAATATGTCAGAGCAGATGATGAGGATGAAAAGGATGAGGAAGATGAGTAGGATATTGCTTCCTCTGCTTCCCCTACTTCCCCTCCTCCCCCTACTTCCCCTACTCCCCATCCCCCCATCACCCTATCCCCCCTCAGAGCCAAGAAACATTTGGCATAAGGGAGCTGTTGACCAAAAATTCTCAGGAAACATTGTACCCGTTGCTCTTTGTGGGGTGCTAAAGATTGAACTACTTCCTCAATCACTGCGAAAATTAGTTGAGCGTCAACTATTACATCTGATGCGTGTTGCGTTAAAATCATTAGCTCGTCTTTATTGACGGCACACTTAACCTCGAAGACTTCAGCCGTTAAGACTTCTACAAGTAATTGTTCCTGCAAAGTTTTGGCTAAAAGCTGTAAATCTTCCTGCTGGACTGCTACTTTCATAGAGCTTTCCTGCTGAATTTCTATATTGTTTTGATTATTTTTAAGGGGATGAAACGAACTTTTTCGGTTTGTTGAATGCAAATGCACAGTTTAACCAACCACAGCCTGAAAATCTGAACGACCAACTTTCTAACACAAATTCTGGCTTTTAACCAAAAATTAAAAAAGTAGTTATTGTTCGCGGCGCTACATTTTCGTTTCCCTAGATGCAAAATCAAATAATCTGTCTTCAGATATAAATTACAAATAAAAAATGGGAATAATAGAGTGTTTGAGTATTTTTACTGCATTAGTTCGCGACAATTAAATTCATAGGAGCTACTGCTGTGCAAAATTCTAGTTGCACAGCAGTTGTTACCAAATTATCCAAAGGTTAAGAAAAAGATGCTATGTCAGAGGGTTTTGACAGAAATGCTACTTATCTTCTATGCTGTAAAACTTGCTGAGGAGATCAATTATGTGTTTTAAACAGGTTGGCTATCGAAGTTAATCTGCCTCATTTGCTGAATTCGATAAATTTGAGCCGTAAAAAATAAATTTTTCTAGCTGCCAAAAGCTTAATTATGCAATAAAGGTGCTGCAAAATATTAAGACAGCAATCAGCAAAAACTTGGAAAGTGTCAATAGTCAATATAAGGTGTATCAATGGATTTATTAGAGTACCAAGTTAAAGAATGGTTTGGGGAAATAGGCATTCCGGTATTGCCTTCCCAACGAATTGACCATCCTACAGATTTGAAACGTTTAAAAATTCGCTTTCCAATTGTCCTGAAATCTCAAGTACACGGGGCAGAACGGGCAAAAGCAGGTGGAGTCAGGTTTGCCCAAACGACTATCGATGCGATCGCAGCTGCTCAAAATATCTTTAGTTTACCAATATGGGGCGAATTGCCGGAAGTTGTGCTGGCAGAATCTCAATACAACGCTAATCAGGAATTTTATCTGGCGGTGGTTTTAGATACTGCTGCCTGCCGACCGGTACTTTTAGGTTGCAAAGAAGCAGACATCGATTGGGAATCTGCTGGGGAAAGAATGCACTACGTTGTCGTAGAACAAGAATTCTCGCCATTTTATGCCCGCAGGCTAGCTTTGAAAATGGGTTTGCAAGGGACGCTGATGCAGTCGGTAAGCAGCGTTGTGGAAAAAATGTACCAGTTATTTGTGCAAAAAGACCTGGATTTAATCGAAATTAATCCCTTGGCAGTCAGTGCTACTAGTCAAGTTATGGCTCTTAATGGTAAAGTCAGGGTCAATGAACGGTCGATCAAGCGTCATCCCGATCTTGCTGAGATGGCGGCAAAAATTATCAGCCGTCATACCAGTACTGAAATCAATGGTATTTTGGGCGACTGGGATGGTGTGCAAATGCATGGAAAAATCGGTATTTTAGGCAATGGTACTGGTTCGGTAATGGCAACTTTGGATTTAGTCGCTAATGCTGGTGGCAATCCAGGTGTTTGTTTGAATTTACGTCATGCTTTCCTTACAGATACTACACCAACTACCTTCCGCGATCGCCTAGAAACAGGTTTGAAAATGCTGGAGGCTGATAAAAGCATTCAAGTAATACTAATTAACTTTCTCGGTAGCATTCCTCAAACTGAGGAAGTGGCTGAAGTTATAGCCAAATTTTTGCAGCAAAACAGCAGTGAACTTGAATCACAGGTTGTGCATTCTAATGGTAATAAAAGTCGGCGAGAACTGAATTTTTCACCTTTGGTTGTCCGTCTTGCTGGTTCGGATTTTAATGCTGCAAGAAAATATTTAACAACACTAAAAACCCACAGCGATGCGCTACTCGTGGTAGAAAATTTAGATGAGGCAGTAGAGGCAGCAGTTCGTCTTGCTAAACCAACCGTTAGGAAGAAATAGTAAAAATTGAATCAATACGACACTGCAAACTTATCGTTTTATGCCCAGTATTCCAAAGCACTGGGTTGCTAAACTTAGGGTAATTTTTTATGAACTTAACGCCAGAAAGTAAAGTCTTAATTCAAGGCTTTTGTGAATTTATATCAGGCACTCATGTTGCTCAAATGCAAGCTTATGGCACGAATTTAGTAGCTGGTGTTAATCCTGGATGTGGCGGACAGGAACTGCATGGACTGCCAGTATTTGACTTAGTAGAAGAAGTAATAGAACAATTTGGGGCAATTGACACAACAATTATTTGTGTAGACCCTTACGACGTGTTAGATGCGGCATTAGAAGCGATCGCATCTAAGATTCGCCAGATCATTATTATTACTGCTGGTGTGCCGCCTTTGGATATGGTGCAATTACTCCGCAAAGCCGAAGCCTGTGAAACTTTGGTAATCGGGCCAAATAGTCCGGGAATCATTGTACCGGGAAAAATTCTTTTAGGAACTCAACCCAGCGAATTTTATACTCCTGGGATAGTGGGGATTGTCAGTCGTAGCAGCACCCTTACCTACGAAATCGCCTACGAATTAACAAAAGCAGGTTTAGGGCAATCGATTAGTGTCAGTATTGGTAGTGATGCGATCGTCGGTTCCTCATTTCTGCAATGGCTGCAAATTCTCGATGAGGATGACACTACAGAGGCGATCGTTTTAGTCGGTCAACCTGGTGGTGGTAGTGAAGAAGCAGCCGCACGGTACATTGCTGAAGCAATTGATAAACCAGTAATTGCCTACATTGCAGGCCGACTTGCACCACCAGGAAAAACTTGGCGACAAACCGGGACTTTAGCAACGGTTATCGGACGCGATCCTAATTTTGGTACAGCCCAAAGTAAATTAGCTGCTTTAAAAGAAGCGCAAGTTCCAGTAGCAGAACGCCCTTCTCAGATTCCTCAATTATTGAGAAAGGAAATTAATTAATTACTAATTCGTAATTCGTAGTTAAGAATTACGAATTAGTTAATCTTGGGAACGATTTTGAGGAAACAAGTAGGCGATCGCAGCATAACCCGAAGCACTGAGTAAACTAACTAAAAAAGCAGCCAAAATAAAAGTAGACATAATGTTATACTCTATGCAATTCCAAAATCTGGGCATCCATCAATAAACCAAGATTTGGGATACTTTCAAATTAGCAATTGGGTATGACATAGCCGTGACTACCTTGTGTCAATCTCTCGGCTCTCAAGGTTTTACCTCAAGCTAAAGGCAGAAAAAATCGAAACGTACTGCCAACTCCCAACTTGCTTTCTACCTGAATTTTGCCGCCTTGTAATTCAATCAAACGGCGGGAAATAGTTAAACCAATACCAGTGCCCCCCGAATGGCGATCGCGCGATTGGTCAGCTCGCCAGAAGCGCTCAAACACATGGGGTAAATTTTCTGGAGCAATACCAATACCTGTATCCATAACCGCAATCCAAAGTTGAGATGCTTCCGTCCCAACAGTAATGGTAATTGAACCTTCGTTAGTGTAACGTACTGCATTACCTAACAAATTAACCAACACCTGTTCTGTGCGGTCAATATCTGCCAATACAGGAGGTAGCACAGATGGACACTTTAAGAGTAGAACTGGCCCATCTTCTAATAGTTGGTCGGTAAATTTTTCTACTAATGACTCTAACAACGGACGCAGATTTACTCGTTGGATATTAATTGGTAGATAACCGGCTTCTGCCTTAGACAGTTCTTGTAAATCGTTCACCAAGCGCTCTAAGCGCTTAGTTTCTTTCGCTAAACGCCGATAGATTTCAGGAGACGCTTCAATTTCGCCATCAGCTAGTTCTTCCAAGTAACCGCGCACCACTGTTAACGGTGTTCGTAGTTCATGGGTCATGTCTCCAATTACTTCTCGCCGCCGCGCTTCAACCCCTTCTAAACTGGCTGCCATCCGGTTGAAACTAGTACCTAATCCATTAAGTTCTGGAATGTCAGACATAGGTAGTCGTGCATCCATCTGGCCAGCAGCAAATTTTTGGGTGATTTGTTCCATCTCGGTTAAGCGATGCATAATCCGTCTGGAAACCCAGTAACTCAATCCTCCGGCGGCGGTAGTACCGACTAATACTGACCAAATAGTGCTTCGCTGCCAAGCAAATTCAAATCCTGTAACCAATTCAGTACGGACATCGATTAAATCGAACCCCTGATTTTCTAATCGTTCCAAATGCAAGACAAACAAGCGCGGGGAAGAGATTTTACTAATGCTCACCAGACTAGCTACCCCCACAATCATCACTACTAAGTGGGAGAAAAATAGCCGCCCTCTCAGCCCCATCTTCATAACATTTACGCTACCAGAGGATCTTCAAATTTATAACCCACGCCAACAACAGTTTTAATAAAAGTGGGATTTGCCGGATCGGGTTCAATCTTTTTTCGCAACCGGGCTACATGAGTATCTACCACTCGTTCATCGCCAAAAAAGTTATCTCCCCAAAGTTTATCAATTAGTTGAGTGCGGTTCCAAACTCTACCAGGATTGCTGACAAAGGTGGTTAACAAGTTAAATTCTAGGGTAGTTAAGTCTAAAATCTCAGCTTCTTGAGAATTTATCTGGCGACTAGCAGTGCGCTGATCAACATCGACAATAAAGTGTTGGGTACGATTGACTTGATGTTGTCCCCCTTGGCGGAGGCTACGTCGTAATAGTGCCCGTACCCTAGCTACCAACTCTCTAGGGCTAAAGGGTTTAATCATGTAATCATCAGCACCAGTAGACAAACCAATGACGCGATCGATTTCCTCACCCTTAGCTGTAAGCATCAAAATATAAGGATCTTTTGCACCTGGTTTCTGGCGAATTCGGGCACAAACTTCTAGCCCATCCAAACCAGGAATCATTAAATCTAGAATAATTAAATCAGGTGGTTGCTCCTGAAACATCCGTAAAGCATTCATGCCATCGCGGCTAGTGCGACAAAAAAATCCTTCTTTTTCTAAAGAGAGTTCGATTAAATGAGCAATCTCTGGTTCATCTTCAACTATTAAAATATCCATTTGAATATACGGTCGAGCAAAATAGACAGATTGGACTAGGGACTAGAACGGGTATGGATGGGGATTCAAAGCCCATCCAATCCGATCAATTTTCTACAGGCTTACAATGGCTCAGTATAGATTTCGATAGATTTGAAATAAAGTCTAAAGGTTTGAGTTTGACGGCGTGCGATAACTATAGCCAAGATTAGAATCTTTTTGAATGTGTGTTTTAATACTATCGAGGTCAATAAAGCAGTCAGCAACATCAATCAAACTTTCACTAGTCGTTGTTTGCAGACTGACCACTTCTACCCGAACACCCATTCTGCTGACAGCGTTCACAGCATAAGCTAAATCTCCATCCCCACTGACTAAGACCGCAGTATCATAGTAAGGAGCTAAAGTTATCATGTCTACAGCAATTTCTACGTTCAAATTTGATTTTTTGAAATTCTCTGTTGCTAGAACAAGCTCTTTTGCGACTACACGATAGCCATTACGACGCATCCACAATAGAAAACCCTGTTGCTTTTCATTGCTGAGATCAACTCCAGTATAGAAAAAAGCCCGTAATAGTCTTGAACCGTTGGTTAAATGACAAAGCAATTTAACGTAGTCAATTTCTATACCCAATTGTAAAGCTGTATGAAATAGACTTAAGCCATCAATGAAAATAGCAACTCGACCACGATTCAAGCTATTGAAAATCGAATTATCAGGTGCAGTATCTTGCATTTTCTTGATATCTTTACCTTTGACAGCAGTATCATTCAAATTTTGCCCTTGCCAATGGGGTTTAGCTTTGAGTATTTTAGGTTCCTTAAATTCATTTCTTTGTTTGCTAAAATTAGTTATAATCATTGATACCTCTGATTTTAAAGTTGGAAAAAGTTTTTCGTAAATTGTCTATAGTATAGTCTGTGCTGATTTATAAACCTAGCAGCTAGTGGTCTGAAGTCACCACATACAGATAAAGTTCACTAGCGCTCAACAGGATTTAAAGTAAACAGCCCAAAGGATTGTCACTTTTTTCAGGGTTGGTTTAACGAGATATTGCCTCTTTCCACAGATATGTTAATCTTTACCCACCAAGACAGCAAGAGTCTGGAGAAAATAAATCTTTTTGTCATGATAGCGGCAAGAATCCCTATATTTTATTTTACCTCTGGATTTTAATAATCTTGCAGATCAAATATTCTTAAAATTAAAAGCACTAATAATTTAATATGCGATGCCTGCGGTGGTCACTGAACTTGCCGTACCACTTCGTGGAAGCAAGCTACGCGCAGCGTCTCGTAGAGAAGTGCGGGCTATACCAACGCACCTCAAAAGGTAGGTTCTAATAAGGTGTTTAGGTAATCTTTAATGTCATAAGCACTGGCGAAAATACTAGATTCCCGACTTCTGGAAAGAAGCCGGGAATTTGAGTCTTAGTCTTTAACTAACTTGTTATGAGATGTGTAGTAAACCTTACTACCAGTATCCGGGACAAAATGGCAGTTGATACATGAATGCCATAATGACTTCCAAATCGGTTCTTCCGATTTGTGGAAATACTCACCCATGACTGGTTTTATTGCCTCAGTTGCCTTCAGTAAATTGTAGTGAGGGATGTTAAGGAATATATGGTGAGCAACATGAGTACCAATATCGTGATGGATATGATTGATCAAACCATAATTACGATCAATGCTAGAAATCGCACCTTTGAGGAAAGTCCAATCTTCTCCACGATACCAGGGAAGTTCTGGCTCAGTGTGATGCAAGAATGTCACCAAATCTAGCCAAATTATGAACACAAGGTAAGGTACAGCATAATATTTCAGCAACCACATCCAACCCCATTGGTAGGTAAGGAAACCGAGTAAACCTACCATCCCAATCAAAAGTATAGTACTAGTAAGGACATCCCATTTTTCCGATGCTTTGAAAAGCGGACTACTGGGCAAAAAGTGAGAGCCTTCTTTATTAGGAGAACGCTTAAACAGATACAGAGGATAAGCCAAGAGAAAAATATAATATCGGACTATCTTTTGAGGTAAAGGCATCTCTTTGTATTCTGATTCTGTCACAGGATACCAGCTTTCATCGTTATCGAGATTGCCAGTATTTTTGTGATGGGTTCTATGGCTGATTCGCCAACCATGATAAGGAACAAGTATTGGTGTGTGAGAAAGATGTCCAATCAAATCATTGAGCCATTTATGCTTAGAAAAAGATTGGTGTCCGCAGTCATGTCCGACCACAAACAAAGCCCAAAACATCGTTCCTTGCATTAGCCAGAAAATCGGGAAGAAAAGCCAAGAATCCAGGTAAGAAGCAACTGCATAAAGCAGACCGATAATTAAAATGTCACGAAAGAAGTAAAAAAGTGATTTTGTCACATTGGGCTGAAAGCATTCCGCAGGAATTGCAGCTTTTAAATCCCCAAGTGTGAAAGGCAATTTAGTCGTATCCTCAAACGTTTCAGAAGGAGGATTATTGAACGTGATGATGTTTGATGGCACTGGATTCTTTTGATTGGATATAAATCGGAACTTTATTTGAGACAAAATTATCTCACCTCTAGGATGCCCACGAAACTAGCGCTCGCTAACATCAAAGAAGATAAATTTTGGCAATTTAGCTAACAAATTTTAGTTAGTAAAAAGTCGCCAAATTCTATTTAAACACAGCATGATAAACGCTCTCGTTGAGTTCAAGAGCGTAAGTCTAATCACAACGCTATTTATTGCTCTGTATAATATTCGTTGAAAGTTTTATAGCCAACATCAGTTGTGTATAGTTGACACTGGTCTGTAATCTGCTTCATTAAAGACCAAGAAAACTGACACTCATCATGTAGATAAGGCTCCCAATTTTCTTTGATGCTGCTGTAAGCTAACCGCAAATTATAAGAAGGAATCGCAGTGGAAATATGATGAGGGACATGAACATTGATATCGTGGCACAAGATTTCTACCCAACGCGGATAATCACAATGAATAGTGCCAAATAGCTGTGCTATAGCTTCGTTCCACTTATTCGCTGTTGTAAAAGGGACATCTGCGGCAGTGTGGTGAACAATAGTAAAAGTACTCATCCAAAAATGGTAAATCATCCAGGGTACTAGCCAGAACTTGACAAATCCCCAGATACCTGTTGTAGCGACCAGAATCGGGAAAGCGATCGCCGCAAACACAACTACTACAGCCACAGACAGCTTGATACTCGATTGGTCTTTCGTTTTAAAGTTCCGCCAATCAAAATGCACTACAGCCCAATGTCCAATGGAACCTACCCACCAGAAGCGTTTACGCATGAACAGTTCAAATGCAGACTGTCGGGTTTTATCCCAATCTTCAAACACTTCTGGTCTGATTGGATGCCAAGCGTTGTCCTCATCCAGCTTGTTGGTATGAGTATGGTGGTAATTATGCTTAATGCGCCAACTATGAAAGGGGTAAATTAACGGCATCATGAAAAAATGCCCTACCAAATCATTTACCCAACGACGTTTGGCAAAAGACCTGTGACCGCAATCATGGCCAATTACAAAAAAACCTGTTAAAGCAGTGCCCGTAAAAATCCAAGCAAGGGGTAAGAGAAACCAAGGAGCGATCGCCAGGCTGTAATAGCCCAAGGCGACTGCCAAGACACTGAGTATTACTTGTGTCCAAGCTTTGCGACGGTTCTGCTGAAAACATTCCCGTGGCAGGGTTTTGACAATATCTTTGAGCCGAAAGTCGGAATTACTAGGCTCGTCACTTAGTTTCTGGCTATTAATTATTGATGTAGTCATGGACACCTAAAAAACAACAAACTCCTCCACCAAGTCACTAAAAAGTAACTTGCCGCAAAAATTCTTCACATTAGCGCTTCGGATTATAGCAACCTAACCGACACAAGCGCACCAGTAAATAGCTTTTTGAAAAGTTAGGAGTTAGAAGTGATGAATTATGAGTTAAAAACGTTACACATCCTAACTCCTGTACAGACGCGATTAATTGCGTCTCTACTCCTAACTAACTTTTGTTGGGGCCAACTTCACATTAGTTGCCAGACCAACTGCTTGCAGCAATTGAACTGTCATCCAGGTTAAATCGATTTCCCACCATTTCAGCCCGTGACGAGCTGAATATTGAAAAGCATGATGGTTATTATGCCAGCCTTCACCAAAAACTAGTACGGCTACCCACCAGCAATTAGTCGATTTATCGCCAGAATCATAGCTCTGATAGCCAAATTTATGAGTAGCGCTGTTCACCAACCAAGTGCAGTGGTAAACCCAGACAATCCGAACAAAAATTCCCCAAATAACAAACGGCCAGCCACCTAGAAGCAAAAGCAATACACCTAGAGCAACCTGGATTAAAATGAAATATTTTTCTAAAAACTGATAAACTGGGTCTTCGGCAATGTCTTTGGTGAAACGAGGAACATCAGCGTGAGCGGGACAGTAGTGAATCAGCCAATCCATGTGGCTCCACCAGAAGCCTTTATTAGAATCATGGGGATCGGCATCAGTATCTGAGTGTAAATGATGAATGCGATGCGTCCCTACCCACTCAATTGGGCCTCCTTGACACGAGAGTGTGCCGAAGAAAACCAAGAGATACTCTAGCCACTTGGGAGTTTGAAAACTGCGGTGAGTAACAAGGCGGTGAAATCCGAGAGTAACTCCTAAACCACCTGTTATCCAGTACAGCAAGAAACCCACACCAACTGCCGTCCAGCTAAAGTTACCAGGAACAAAGGCAAATAAAGCGCCGATGTGCAGTCCAATGAAAAATAGGGTATTGACCCAGTTAATTTGAGGTTTGGTTGAAGTAGCAATTGTCATGCAGTAACCTGAATTTTAATTTTCCAGCTTAAGAACAGCGCGATCGCAAAATCCGCATATCGATAATTTTTTTTGAACGAGGAACTGATGAACAGCTTAGAACAGCTGCGGCAAGCAGAACAGGCACTATTAGAAATTTTTTCTGGTATTGACGCTCAGGTCAAGCATAATCTAAAACGAGTGCTGGATGCTTTTCGTAATCACCGTGTAGGCGCACACCACTTTGCAGGTGTAAGTGGTTATGGTCATGATGATTTAGGACGAGAAACTTTAGATAAAGTTTTTGCCGAAGTTATGGGCGCTGAAGCTGCGGCCGTGCGGGTTCAGTACGTTTCGGGAACTCATGCGATCGCCTGTGCTTTGTTTGGTGTTCTCCGTCCGGGAGATGAAATGTTAGCAGTGGTCGGTTCTCCCTACGATACGCTTGAAGAAGTCATTGGTTTACGAGGTCAAGGTCAAGGCTCTCTTATTGAGTTTGGCATAAATTACCGCCAATTGGAGCTAACCCCAGAAGGAACTATCGATTGGCAAGCAATAAGTACTAGCGTGGCTGAAAACACTCGTTTAGTCTTAATTCAGCGCTCTTGTGGCTATTCTTGGCGTCCTAGTTTATCAATTACTGATATTGAAAAAATCGTTCATTTAGTCAAGCAGCAAAACCCAAACACCGTTTGCTTTGTAGATAACTGTTACGGCGAATTTATTGAAACCAGAGAACCCACAGCCGTAGGTGCTGATTTAATGGCGGGATCGCTGATTAAAAATCCTGGTGGTACTATTGTCAGCGCTGGTGGTTATGTCGCCGGTCGCGCCGACTTAGTAGAAGCATCCGCTTGTCGTCTCACTGCTCCTGGTATTGGTAGTTATGGCGGTGCTACTTTTGACCAAAATCGCCTGCTGTTCCAAGGTTTATTTCTAGCGCCGCAGATGGTAGGAGAGGCAATGAAAGGGACTTATCTTACTGGTTATGTATTTGATAAACTCGGTTATCCAGTAAATCCTGCTCCCCTAGCTCCCCGTGGAGATGTAATTCAGGCAATTAAACTTGGTTCTGCCGAAAAGCTAATTGCTTTCTGTAAAGCCATACAACAGCATTCTCCGATCGGTTCCTACTTAGACCCTGTTCCAGATGATATGCCAGGTTATGAGAGCCAGGTGGTCATGGCTGGGGGGACATTTATTGAAGGGAGTACTTTGGAATTATCAGCCGATGGGCCTTTGCGTGAACCTTATGTAGTTTATTGCCAGGGTGGGACTCATTGGACTCATGTAGCGATCGCCCTAGAAGCTGCGATCGATGCAGTTGGCAGTATCGATAGACAGGAGAAGGGCGAGTAATGAGCGATCGCCACACCCCAGCTGCTGCAAGTCTCAATGTCTACATCCAAGGTCAAGGATTCCCAATTTTGGGCTTACATGGTCATCCTGGTACTGGTCGTAGTCTTTCTGTCTTTACCAATCATTTATCAAAACGCTACAAAACTTTTGCCCCTGATTTACGCGGATACGGCAAAAGTCGTTACAACCGCAATTTTGACATGAATGACCATTTGACTGATTTAGAAGCGCTTCTAGACCGCTTTGAGATTGAAAAGTGCCTCGTATTAGGATGGTCACTTGGGGGCATTTTGGCAATGGAGATGGCATTACGTTTGCCAGAGCGCGTTACTGGGCTGATTTTGGTGGCGACAGCTGCAAAACCCCGTGGCAGTCATCCTCCTATAACTTGGCAAGATAATTTATATACTGGCATTGCTGCCTTGTTGAACTATATAAAACCGAGTTGGCAATGGAATATTGAAACTTTTGGTAAGCGATCGCTTTTCCGCTACTTAATCCAACAACATACATCTACCAGTTACAATTACATCGCCAAGGAAGCAGTACCAGCTTATTTGCAAACCTCTCCAGCTGCTACTCGCGCCCTCTATAGTGCAATTCAATCAGGATACAATCGGCTTCTAGATTTAGAACAAATACAATGTCCTAGTTTAGTACTTGCTGGCGAAAAAGACCGCCACATCACATCTGATTCCACCTTAGAAACTGCTCGACATCTCCAAAATTCTCAATGGCAGTGCTATCCCAACACTGCTCATCTTTTTCCGTGGGAAGTTCCCCAGTTGGTGCTGAATGATATTGATCATTGGCTCGAAGAACATCCGCAGGTAATTCGTAATTCGTAATTCAACTGAGAATCACAGGAATTGACCATGAAAGGTTTAGCCGTTACAGGTGGGGTCTAAATCTTCACCCGTAACGTAATTACGAATTAGGAGTTGTTAATAGTTCAAAATAGTCAAAAAATTTTGACTATTGACGAAGAAATCGAGAAGGAAGATGTGGTGATGCAATGAGTGAAAAAGACGCAAAAAGTCCTATTAAAAGGATTTTCTGTGTCTCCATATCTTTGCGTCCCCGCATCAGAGCATCCTTTTCATTCTCTGGCCTAACTTAAATTTGACCGCCAAAGGCAGGCTGTACTTTGCGGTCAAATCTTTCCCCCAAGTCGTCAGCAATTGTTAAGTTACTAGGTTTGCAGCGCTTGACATTCACAACAATTCCCTGCGCTCCTTCAAGCTCCAAATCTTCTATGTATCCTTTGCTTGCTAATCTTGCATCAGAAGAATTTAGAAATGGCCCGAAGTAATACGTGCAACGGGGATTCTGCGTCACAATCTCTACCCACCAAGCCAAGCCGATGTAGTCGAACGTGTTAATTAACACTTCCTTGAGGTTATGCCAAATGGTTTTCATGGTTTTAGCCGATTTATAAACGTCTACGGGGTATTAAACGATATGCTGCTTTATTATCTTTTACATTTCTTTATACTCTGTTACTGTTATTTTTTCAAAGAGATTTTTTGCAATTTATCTAAGTGCAGCGTATTTAGCGATCGCTGGCGATAAATCTCATAAAGCGCCATACCTGCGGCTACAGAAGCATTCAAGCTGGGAGTCTTACCCTGTAGAGGAATTGATACTAAAAAATCACAGGAGCGTTGAGTTAACATACCCAGACCTTCACCTTCTGAGCCGATTACCAAAACGATGGGGCCAGTGAAATTGACTGTATGCAAAGGTTCGCTGCCACTTGCAGCTGTGCCGTAAATCCAAAAGCCAGCTTCTTTTAATTCTTCTAAGGAACGGCTGAGGTTGACAACTCTAGCTACAGCAAAATTTTCTAAAGCGCCTGCTGCCACTTTCATGACTGTGGAAGTGATCCCAGATGCCCTTCTTTGGGGAATTACCAATCCTTGAGCGCCTATTGCTTCGGCTGTGCGAATAATTGCTCCTAAGTTGTGGGGATCGGTAATTCCGTCAGCCACGACAATTACAGCATCAGTTACAGATTTGCACTGCTCAATTAGATCGGCCAATTCCATGTAAGTGTAGGGAGCAATTTGTGCTGCTACACCTTGGTGATTAGCGCCGTTGGTGAGATAGTCTAAACGTTTGGGTTCAACTTCATCAATAACTGTGCCATTTTCCTTTGCTTGCAAGAGGAAATGGTGAAAGCTGGGATCGTACCGCAGACGGGTAGTAATCCACAAACGGTTGAGATTACGCTGATTTTGCAATGCACTCAATACTGGATGACGACCGTAGATGAGATCGTTATCTTCTTCTGTAGATTGTGTAGATACAGATGGCTGAGAAAAGTTGCTATTTCGTTGTCGGGAATTGCTATAACTGGGGTTGCTATCTATTTTCTTGGGATTGCGATTCGGATTAACAACAGAGATGGTGTTGCCATCTACTTTTCTGGGGTTGTGAGTTGGATTCGCACCAGAAATAGGGTTACTATCTACTTTTCTGGGGTTGTGAGTCGGATTCGCACCAGAGATAGGGTTACTATCTACTTTTCTGGGCTTGCGAGTTGGATTCGCACCAGAGATGGGGTTGCTATCTATTTTCCTGGGATTGCGAGCCGGATTAGTAACAACACGTTTACCTTTAATTTTTACGGGTTGTCCACGATTTGGTTCGTTTGAAGTATTGACTTTTTTGGGTTTATCCTGCATTTGAGTTATGAATATAGCGTATGGTCGATCGTGCCGATTACCTCTATTTTTTGAATCTAATCTAGTGCTGTGGCTACTGCGAAATTGAGTTTTTACTCTTTTTCTAGATGAAGTATTTGCAACAGTTCGGTTAGACGTTGGTAATCGGTGATATATAAGTAGCCTATTAAAGTTTCTAGACTAGTTGCCTGTTGATAAATTTCGGGATTAAGTCGCTTAGGGCGTCCTGTTGCGGCGTTTCTACCCCGTCGGACAATTTCTAATTCGGTATCCCTGAGATGAGGAATCAGCGATCGCAAATGTAGCGCTTGTGTTTCTGCTCTTACCTGCTCCACTACCAGACGATGGTAAATTCCTGACCGCTGCAATGGCAGCAGATAGAACATTCTAACATACAACTCATAAATTGCATCCCCCAAATATGCTAAAGCACTAGGAGAAATTTGTTGCACTTGTGAGAGGGAAATCTGTTGGAATGGCCCTGTGGTTGCCAAGAGTGCTTCAGTCCAAGACAAGCTCTGTTTGGGAGTTTCATCTTGTCCATCTAATAGCTCTTCCTCCTGTGACTTCACAAATAAATCATTCCTTGACGGGCTACATTTGGCAGGCATTCTTCGCAAAGACTGATTTTTCTGAAGTATGCCGTGATAGTATACTTAGCATAATCAATACTATCAAAATTACTTCTTAATTTCATCTTTTTGATTGAGAGTTGGCATTTAAAATCACCCTGATGTCAACATCTATGAATCAAATTTCGCCTACTTATTGTGGTCTGCACCTCAGATCGGGTAAAATTTTAACATCAAATTCACCCTTGTACTTGGTAGCACCGCCATACTTACTGAGTAGACGACAACTTTTAACTATACAGCATCAAGTCAAATCTATCTATAAACAAATCTGCTAGCTTTGTATTTCTTACAACAAATATTTCAGACTTGATTATTTATCCAATATTCTAGCCAACGATTACATACCCAATAAATTGGGTCTCTATATCTTTAGTTATTACTCAACTTTAAACATAATAGCTCAACTGGCTTTATGCCTCTCCCACAAGGAGAGAGGTTTTCTGCCAGAAGTTTTAAAAATTAAGCTACCCGATTTTGAATCTGGATAGCTAAATTTACCTCTGAGATCGAGCAATCAAGACTATTTGACGTTTTCTAGAGCGTCTTCAACTGATTTTTGCAGGGAGAGAAACTTCTCTAGGCGAACAAGCTTGACCGTTTGAGTTACGCGGGCATTCGTGACAATTTGCAAAGTGCCATCAGCAGTTTGAGCTTGCTTGGCTAGCTGCACCAGAGCGCCCAAGCCAGAGCTATCAACAAAGTCAATTTGTGAGAGATCCAAAATAATGTGCTTAGGGCCCTCGTCTATCTTGCTGCCAAGTGTCTTGCGAAATGTCGGCTCGGAAAAAGCATCTAACAAACCTGTGAGGCGGAATAGCTGACAGTTATCCCGGACTTCACGAGTGCCCCTCAGGCTAACGGTTAGATTTAGTGGCTCAGCAATAATTCCCTCCTCATGAGTTAAAGTGAACGCTCAAGTATAGATGGTTTTTGAGCAAGTTGTCTACAATCTGTTGAAATAGCGGATTGGGTACTGGGGATTGGAAAACTTTTCCTCAGTCATTAGTCCCCAATCTTGCATTTGCATTGCTATTTTTATTTAATCCTAGATGCGACAACTTGACTCTTGCTTTTTGCGCCAATTCAAAATTAAAAATGCATAGTTCAAAAAGAAATCTTTCATTTTGAATTTTTAATTTTTAATTTTGAATTCCCCGGAGGGTTTGACGTGCTGTTCGCATGGCTTGAACAAATTGCTCAAACAAGTAATCAGCATCGTGGGGGCCAGGACTGGCTTCTGGATGATACTGTACGGAGAACACTGGTAGAAATTTGTGACGTACCCCGGCAATAGTGCGATCGTTTAAGTTTAGATGGCTGATTTCTACAACTGCCGTAGGTAAAGAATCTGGGTCAATAGCAAAACTATGGTTTTGACTAGTAATTTCTACTCGTTGTTGTAAACCGGCAGGCTGATTCAAACCACGATGACCAAATTTGAGTTTATAGGTTTCTGCCCCTAGTGCATGACCTAAAATTTGGTGTCCCATACAAATACCAAAGATGGGTTTTTCACTTAATAGGAGAGCTTTGGCAGTCGCAATCCCTTCAGTGACAGCAGCAGGGTCGCCAGGCCCATTAGAAAGAAACACACCATCTGGATTGTATTTGAGAATTTCCTCTGGTGGTGTATCAGCAGGTACAACAATTACCCGACAACCATAACTGACTAAGCGACGTAGGATATTGCGTTTTACACCAAAGTCAAGGGCAACAACAGTAAAGGCTTCCCCAAGATTTTCCCCAGTTTCAGAGTTAAATTCCCAAGCTGGAATTGTGGGATCGGACCATTCATAAGCCGTTGAGGTGGTGACTTCACCAACCAGATTCAATCCTGCCATGTTGGGAGCTGCTAGTACCTGCTCTAGCAATTCCGCTTCATCGAGAATGGTTGTAGAAATACCACCGTTCATCGCTCCGAACATCCGAATTTTGCGGGTGAGGGCGCGGGTATCAATGCCGTATATCCCTGGTATTTGGTTTTGTTTGAGGTAGTCAGGTAAAGTTTGTGTCGATCGCCAGTTACTCGGACGGTGACAAATATTCCGGGCGATCGCACCCCGCACTTGGGGCCCATCTGATTCTTCATCTTCCAGATTGACGCCAGTATTCCCCAATTCAGGATAGGTAAAAATCACAATTTGACCGCGGTAACTAGGGTCAGTCAGAACTTCTTGATAGCCTGTCATACCAGTGTTGAACACCACTTCTCCGATCGCGGTTCCCGTCGCACCGAAAGACCAACCGCGATAAGTGGTTCCATCTGCTAGGACAAGTAAAGCTGGTATTGAGTCAGTCAGGGGCATAGGCGATAGATTAGGGATTGGGGAAGGTGGGGCCCCCTCTGGGGATAAGGGGTAATGGGGATTGGGAATTGGGGATTGGGTACTGGAGATTGGAAAATAGTATTTTTAATCTTATTCCCTAGTCCCCAGTCCCTAGCCCCCAGTCCCTAGTCCCCAATACTGCGATTGTTAATTATCCCATGAGTTGGGCAATTGGGAGTTTTAAAGATAGTTAATTAAAATTAAAAGGGAATTAAAGTAGCGGGAGTGGATTTGACAAAGCTTGGGCAGTTAAAATTAATTATGCTTCAGTCTTTTTTATCCCGTGCAATCCTAATTTTTGTCTCAAGCGCTCTAGCGGTTTTGTGCGTTGCCTGTAGTGAAGACAAACTGAACACCGCTACTGGTGGCGATGAGCAACCTACGCCAATTGGGGATCTAGCACCAGTCCAGCCTAGCGTTAAACCAGTAAGACCAGCAGCTACCCCAGAAGCGCAGCCGCTAGATCCGTTTGAAAGTGAACCAAGTCTTTTTGAGATGGGACGAGACAAAGCTGTTGGCGCTTGGAGTATCAGCCAATCGGCTCAATCTCCAGATGATTGGAAATTGGTGGCGAGTCAGTATCAGGATGCGATCGCGCTAATGCGAAAAGTGCGGCGACAAAGCCCAGAATTTGCGATTGCTCAAACCAAAATTACGGAATATCGCCGCCAGGTTAAATATGCCCAACAGCAAGCTAATCCTCGTCCTGTTACAGTTAGAGAACCTCAAAAAATAGTCGTTGTTGTTCCCCAAAGAGAAACTACACCAAAGTTCACTTTACCTCCACGAGAAACAAAACCGTTATCACCAGAGCCAGCTTTGCCTTCATCAGCAGTGGTGATTCCCGATGAAGCAGTATTTACAGCGCCGATAAAAAGACGAATTGGTGGTACGCCAATTGTGGAAGTTACCTTTAATGGCCAGCAACAATTTGAGATGATTGTGGATACGGGAGCAAGTGGCACTGTCATCACCCAAGAGATGGCTAATGCTTTGGGAATCGTCACAGTGGGAAAAGCCAAGGCAAATACCGCCAGTTCCAGAGCGGTAGAATTTCCTGTAGGCTATGTTAATTCGATGGCCCTTGGCGGGGTAGTAGTGAATAGAGTAGCAGTAGCGATCGCAGGTGCGGAACTAGAAACTGGACTTTTAGGACATGACTTTTTTGGTAACTACGATGTCACCATTAAGCGTAATGTGGTAGAGTTTCGTCCGCAATTGCGATCGCAAATCAATCCGCCAGAAACTCAACTAACTGCTCCAACTTCGTCCAAGCAGCCCCACTTTGTAGGATATCCTTAGCGATTTTAATACCCTCGGCGTAATCGAGAAGTGCGATCGTACCCGCTACTTGTAGCGCCAACGACGCATTCAACGCTACTGCATCTTGTTGCGCCTGAGTTCCCTTACCTTGGAGTACCGCCTTAAGAATCTCCGCATTCTCTTGGACATCTCCACCCCGAAGCATACCTATGGGAGCAGGCGTTAAATCCAAATCTAGGGGATTAATAGTAGTTAACTGCACTTCGCCGTTTGATAACACCGCTAAGTCAGTTTCATCTCCTAACCCAGCCTCATCAAGTTTTTCTCGCCCGTGTAGCACAATCGCCTTTTCCTTACCCAAATTCTGTAAAGCTTCGGCAACTGTTGCCAAAAGTTTGGGAGTAAATAAGCCTACCACTTGCCCAGTTGGACGCAATGGATTTACTAATGGCCCGAGCAAATTAAAAATTGTTCGCACTTTCAAAGTCCGCCGTAATGACGCAACCGCCTTCAGTGCTGGATGCCAACCAGGGGCAAACAAGAAGGTGATCCCGACTTCTTGTAGTGCGGCTTGTACTTTTTCACTAGAGGCACTTAAGTTTACACCCAAGGCTTCCAATACATCTGCACTTCCTGTGAGACTTGAAGCTGAACGATTGCCGTGTTTGGCGACAGGTACGCCAGATGCAGCAGCAACAAAAGCAACGGCTGTAGAAATATTAAAGGTTGATGACCCATCTCCACCAGTGCCACAGGTATCTATTACAGTGCTGAGTTCTAAGTGCTGAGTGCTGAGTGGGGAACATTGAGATTGTAATACTTCAGCCATGCCGGTCAACTCGTCGGCAGAAATGCCTCTAAAGTTCAGTGCTGTTAAAATTGCTCCCGATAATTCTGGGGGAACCGCTTCACTGAGCCAACCCTTCATCAATTCAGCAGATTGAGTGCGAGACAATGATTGTCCATCTATTAATTGTTGCAGCAGGATATACCAGCTAGCAGAAGATTCTTGAGCAGGGATTGGAGAAGTTGCCATAGCTAAGATTTGTATGTTGTAGCTATATTGAGAGCTATGGGAGTTATACTACCGGAAAATTGGAAGCGATCAAAGTTAGGTTTAAATCTCAAGGCTTAATTGCAAAGCTGGATTAGCAAGATTCTGAACTTGTGATTTTTTCTCCAAATCAAGTTTAACTTTGTAGTTAGTAATGAATAACTCTTTTCCTTTAGCTGCACCACTCTGCTTATAGTTATTCATCCCATACTGTAATTCCCACTCTGAAATATTAGCCCATTGAAAATTTTCTATAATTTGCGTTGAATTGTCGTAGGTAATTAGCCAGCGATGATGACATTGTTGCAAAAGTTCAGAAAATCTCTGATGTTCAAAAGAGGTGTGTAAGTCACCGTCTTTACCATATAGTTTTGATTTAGTAGCACTAAAATATGGCGGATCTAAAAATAAAAATACATCTTCTCCATCTGATTTTAATAAATGGCTGTAATCCAAATTAGTAATTTTGACATTTTCGGATAAAATATTTTCTAACTTTTCTAGCCGTTCTATTGAAGAATCAGTAAATCTTTTATAAAAAGCTTGTTCAGAAAAACCGCCTGATTCTACTGTTCCTGAAAAAGTAATTCTATTGAGTACGAAAAAGCGAACTGCTCTTTCTAAATCAGATAAATTATTGACATCTACACTAGTTAATTCTGTAAATAGTGATTTACCATCTGTATATTTGACTTTAATATGCCGAATTTCTTTCACTAACTGAGTTAGATCAGACTGGGCAAATTTCCAGAATAAGAAGAGTTCGCGGTTTAAATCGTTAATCCAAATCTTAATATGAGGAAACTTTTGTCTTAAATAAATAAATACAGAACCACCACCCACAAAAGGTTCTCGAAATTCCGAAAAGCTCTCTGGCAAATATTCAACTATTTGATTTATTGCTTTTGACTTCCCACCAGGATATCGGAGAGGACTTTTGAGCATAATTAGGAATCGTCACACTTGAGGTAATAACAAACGTTGAAAGCCCTCCTGCTCAAAATGGCGATCGGTAGTTCAGAGATTTTTAGTATTCTCAAAGAAAAATATTTTTTGTTCTTAAGTATATTAATTGTATTCTTAAATAATCAAAAAAAGAAGATTTAACCATCTATGAAATAGTCAGAATCTATATCTTTTATTTCATAAAATGATACTGTTGATACACCTACATTATTATCAATCATTAATTGCGCTAATTCTTGTCCATCTATTAACACAAGCTTTATATCTAGATCAGACACATAGTTTTTTGCGTCTTGAGTAAAATTAGAAGTTGTAATAAATACTCCTTTTTTTGCCCTTTGCCCATATAAAGCACCAACAAATTTTTGTATTTCTGGTCTGCCTATAACATTAGTATTCCATCTTTTAGCTTGAATATAAACAACATCTAATCCTAATTTATCCTCTTTAATTATACCATCAATACCACCATCACCACTTTTACCAATTGCTTTACCAGCATCACGTCTTGAACCTCCATACCCCATTTTGATAAGTAAATCAATGACCAGTCTTTCAAAAAACTCTGGGGAAATATTTTTAACACGGTTAATTAAATCTATTTCTAATTCTTGGCGAATTTTTTGATATCCTAACTCTATAGACTCTTGGGGAGTTTTTTGCGATATTTCATCCAATTCCTTGCCAATATTATCATCTGGCTTTTTGGAATTCTTGAAATTAATAAAATTAGGGAATTGATTAAGAAATTGAACATCTATCTCTTGTAGGGGTTGTCTAGCTACCTTTATACCTTGTTCTGTAATCTCAAAATATCCTCTTTTTGGATCGACTAATAAACCTGCTTTTTTTAAGTATGTTCTTGCCCATCCTACCCGATTATCAAATAATGGTTGTTGACCGCTAGGTAATAGTTCTTTTCGTTCGTCTTCACTTAAATTAAACTGGTCGGCTAAAACTTCAATAGCTTCTCTCATAGAGTGTTCTTGACCATCAAGTGCATATTTAAGCAAGGGAAGCATTATATTTTGATAATTAGGTATTGCCATTTTTATCTATCTAAAAGTTTACAAGAATGAGACTATAGCCATTTTTAACATCATTTTCAGAAAATTGGTGAAAAATAAGTTAAGCGATCGCAAACCTATAACACAAAACTACACACCCGTAATATTTGCCTATAAATTTTGTCCTGAGTTTATGTTGCAATTTTGTAAAAACCTGTTACATTACTTTACAGGCAGTGATAACTGTTAAAACATAAAAGCTCGGAGTATTATTTATGGCAGACGTTAAGAAGACTACGCCTTCGGTTTCAGAAGATCCTAATGCTTTGCGCTGGGGCTTCACTCCTCAGAGCGAAAATTGGAACGGTCGTTTTGCAATGATCGGTTTTATATCTGCTGTTGCGCTTGAAGTGTTTTCTGGTCAAGGGATTTTACACTTCTGGGGCATCCTTTAGATTTAAAGGTTTTTAGCTTCATTAGATTATGAGGCAAGGCGGGGATTAGTAAAATTGTCTACCTTGCCTCGTAATCTCAAGAATTAGAAAACTCGCCAGCAACTACCGTGATGAGCGAAATATTACACGCCCTGGAGATTCTTCTTGATTAATTCGCGCATACACTCGAAGAGAAGTTAAGACTTCGCCAGGAACACCACCACAGTCTAGTTGTAAGTCATCCTTGGATAAAGCACAGATATCTGCATAAAGTCCCGATAATTGGCGAATTCGGACTTCATTACCTGCATTAATAGCTTCATCAGCGACTTTCTTGAGGATGCGCCGTGATTCATGTTGTAGTTTTCCCCACCAAGAATAGCGTTCAGCCGGTGGTACGAATACTAGGGAATGTATCGCTTCGTCCATATCAATCCAAGCACGGAGAATTGATAGGGGATCGGTATTTTTCTCTGCTTTTTGAGTGCGTTGGAAGCGATCGCTTAAAGCATTAATATATTGATCGCGCTGTTCTGGTTTGGAGTGTAAGGAAACGACATCGAAGCTAAAAACGCTTTTTAAAGCATGATGTAAATCTGGATCTATTTCGATAAAATTCATATATAAAAATAGGAATGCTGCTGGTAAATCAGATACATTACCTTGGGTATTTTTATGATTTGAAAGTGCTTGTTGATATAAGCACAATCCCTGAGTTTCAATAGTACCACTAAGGCCGGGGTAGATAATTTCGTCGCGGATAAAGGGAAGCTGAAAAAGGTTAGAATTATCTGCGATCGCACCAACTTCTTGGGCTAAATCTAAGGTGCGCGATCGCCAAGTTACAGCTAAATCCTCTGGGACTCGCAGCAGTTTGCGTTGAATCTCATTCCACAAATCAGAGTCTGTTTGGCTTTGCAGTTGGGAATTACCCAGATAATAACTGAGTTCTGAGTCGGAATCGAAAGCTTCTCGAAGGTGGCTTAGTTTTAACTCATCTGGCGTATCTTCCCAACCAGTATTTTGCTGTGGCGGTGCAGGTTGTAACAGACTATGAAGTTCTTGCAGCACCTCATCACATATTTTAGATCCTGGATCTAGTGGAAATTCGACGCGAGCCTGATTTAAACTAGCCTCTAATCCATACAAACTAAACCGCAGTAATTGGGCTAACTCCGAGTTTTCTATCTCTAATAATTGACGCAAGTGCTGCATGAATCTCACCTCCAAAGCGAATAAAACTTGGCAAACCTCTGCGCCCCTTTGCGTTTACTCCGCGCCCCTTTGCGTTTAAAAATCTTAATTTTTTTTAACGCAGAGGAACGCAGAGGTTTAATGTATGCCGCAAAAGGGATCGCGTTCTTTATCAACTTCATTAGGTTGCAATTCTAATTCAGCACGATAAACACATCCTTCTTCTTTCAAGCATTCTTGATTTTGTGATGTCCAGTAAGGTACTTCACCAGCGTGCATCCTTAGAATACCTCGATCGTCGAGAGTTACACGATATTGGCAAGGGTAATCTGTAGTTATATCTGGTTTGCTAAGTGCGCCAATTCGTATCCATTTTTTGCTGTTGGTTTCGGCATCTGTTTGATAAACATAGAAGGTGTGCTGTCCAGTTTGTGGGAATGGAGGTAAGGGATTACTAATTAACCCAATTCCTGGTTGCGTCACCCCATCGCGCAAATAATGAAATTTGTGAAACGTTTTACTACCATCATTTCCGACTTCAAATACAAGATGATAGGCATCTGGTTGATCGACAGTTGCTGACTCAATCACGTTAACGGCAATATCACCATCATTTAAATTTTTATTGAAGCCTTCCACAGCGATATTCCAGTTCAATTTACCATCAGCAAATAGCGCTGAAGTTTCTGAAACTACCGATTCTAAATCAATACCAGAAATATCAATCAAATAATGGGGATTTCCTTGACAAAGCAATACGTTAAATTCGAGGGTTTGGTCAATCTCAAACTGGACTTTTATTTTTTTCAGAAATTCTACTTCTGGCATTTCCAGTTGATTCATCAGGTTTTTGCCGTCAAAGCTTCCCCATAGTCGTAAATCTCCCTCTTCGTAATCTTGACGGTAGATAATATTAGTTAATTGTATGCCTTGCCAATGAGTACGAACTTTGGCGACAGTTTCCCAAGGTGCGAGTTGATAGAGTTCTTGTCCAGCTTTGAATATAGTTAGTAAATCGTTGCTTTGGGTTTTGCGTTTGAAGTTGCAGGGTAAATAATAAAATAGGTTTTTAACATCAATTTCTAGCTGGTTGGCTCCCTTACGCAGCAAGCTTTTCGACTCTTCTGGATCGAATCTCAATCTTCGTAGCTTTTCGGCATAGCAAGCACCAGCGGAGGTGGCTAGCTTAGTAAATTCCAACACAAAGGTAATGCGTTCTGGATTCCAGACAAAATATGGAGATTTACTAAATTCTTGGTAGATTTGGCGCTGCACTATGTCTAAATTACAAGTTTTACCAGACAAAATTAACCAATCAACTTTTTGGGAATTCCAAGAATCTTTGGTGAGATCGTCGGGACGCAAACGACTTTCCATTAATCCTTTGGCAATTCCGATCGCTTCTTTAATTCCCGAAGCGGCGGCTCGTTCAAATTGTTGATTATCTAAGGTGACGCAGATGTTATTTGGATCTTTGACTTGCAATTTAATGGCGCTTTGGGTAAGCAATTCAGAAATTTGCTGCTCAGAAAGTGTAAAGGTTAATAGAGAATTCTCTGTTGGTGGCTTTTGCCCAAGTTTAAGTTTAGCTGCTTCTGCATAATCCCAAAGAATATAAAAAGATTGCAGACGTTGAGGTGCTTGTTGCCAACGAGTCGGCAATACTTTCTCGGCTGTATCTAGAGCATCTTTGTAAGCAATATCGCCTTCTGGATTCTCTTTATCTAGACATTTTAAAAGACTGCCAGTTTTGAATTTGCCTTGTTCTAAAAAACGCTCGTTTAACTCCGAGTTAATTAAATCTTCTAGCTTTTCGTTTTCAATATCGCCTATTGTGACTGCTGTCAATAAAAAGTCAGCGATCGCAACTTTTAATAATCTGAAAATTCGCAGTGTAATTAACTCACCGCCTAGCTGTAAATGACCGGATGATCCTAATAATTTGGGGGTAAGTTTATAGTAACGTCCTCCTAAACCCCGGTCTTCATAATCGGCAAAACTAGGAGTTTTATCTTCTAAAGTCAGTTCAATTAAAGCTAAGTCTGTGGTTCCCCCGCCGATATCCAAGACTAGAACATTTTGTGACCATTTGTTTCCTACTTGGCGACAACGGGTTTTGAATGACTCGATCCCAATGTTGAGATTACCGCCAAATTCTCGCCATAAAAAGAATATTGCTACAGAAACAGCTTCATCATAAGCAGTTTGCACATCATCGATCCCCAACTGCTCAACCAATTCCCTAACTTCCTTACGAACAACAGGTGGGGCGACTGTTGGGTAGGTGACAACTACTGTTAAAAAATCTCCTTCCGAAAATCTGCGTCGTGCGTGTTGGCGGTAGTCTTCAGTTAACTCGATTAAATGCGCCCAAGCAGATTGTATTAGTTGATTTGCGGTAATTGTTTCTTCTTCGCCATCTAAAATAACTGAAAACGATCGCTCCTGACCAAAATAGCGTTTGGGTGAATGGTGAAACCTGCTGATAATTTCCTTCAAAGAACCGCTTGTACCTTGAGCGATCGCTTTTTTTCGGTTATCTCTAGCTTCCCTTCCCATCCGCAGTTTTAAGTCTTCTAAGTGCGAAATTTCCGCCTCGCTGGGAATTTCCGTATCGCGGCGATCGATATCCAGCACAACTGGGATCAGATTTTGCGACTCTAGGGTGGGGACGCGGAACACCTCATGATAAATTTGGTAAAGTTTTTTGCTGACAGCACGGCGGAACCTCTCGCTGTTTCCTAAAGAAAGTTCAATTTGGCGAATTGCTTCCAAAAATCGCTCTTTATTCTCAGTTTCAAATACTTCACTCAATCGGCTGGGTTCTATCTCCAAATTTTTACTAATTTCTGTGATAAACTTCGCCCAATCATCAGTGCTGACATCCGGTAAAGCTACGGAGGCGGGAGAACTGAGCCATTGCGATAAGCGATCGCGCAACCGCATTTCTTGCTCTTTGGGTAAAATTTCTGCGATCGGTACTTCAATTGGATCGAAGAGTGTGACTGTCGAATTCGACGTACCAAAATCTAAAGCAAACCATCCCGGAAATCTTTTTTGTTGTTTCTCGCTTGGTTCGCGATCGCTATAGTTATTCAATTGAAAAGGGTTCATTATAGTATTCACTTTCTGTTGTTTATTTTATAGCTGGCTAAAAACTGTAATGTTCTATCATAAAATTACAAATTTAGAGAATCTTTGGTCTTGTACCATTGATTCTCTTTAGCACTGGCTTTTTTATTTGGCGCAATATCTACGTTGGGCTACGCTTTTATATAGAAAGGACGTAGGCGTAGCCCAAACTAGACATCGCTATGAAAATTGCAGCAGTTATTAAGTTGATGTTGAAGATTCTTGCTCAGCTGTAACTTTTACTTGTTCGACTTGTTCGATAGTTAAATTAAATAACTGGGCAACCTCTTCTATAGAAATACCATAAGCTAAACACCGAGGTATAAGTTCACGTTTTACTTCTTCTCGTCCTTGTTGTAGTCCTTGTTCTCGTATTTCTTCTAGTGCTTGTTTTAGTCCTTCTTGTCGTCCTTCTTCTTTAGCTTCTCGATAAACTCTGGTTTCTTGTAACTTAATTTCAAACATCGTCTCTACCTCTTCACTATTTACGTTTGCAAATTTATAACCAGTAATTGTTGTGATTATTCAGATGCAAGTCTTACTTGTTCTATAGTTAAATTAAGTAATTTGGCAACGTCTTCCATCGACATACCAAGAGCTAATAACTGAGGTACAAGTTCAAGTTTTAGTTCTTCTCGTCCTTCTTCTCGTCCTTCTTCTCGTCCCTCTTGTTTAGCTTCTTGATAAACCCTAGTTTCTTCTAACTTAACTCCTAACATAGCCTCTACCTCTTCACGACTTAAGTTTGCGAATTTATAAACTGCAATTGTTGTGATTACATCTATTATCTCCTTCTTAGCCAAGACAGTTATCTGCTCTTGTTGCACCCGCTCAATTAAACGTTTCGCTTCCCGAACCATTTGAGTCTCTGAGGCAATAGTCAACAGCATCAAACTGATACCTACTTTGTACTCATCAGGACTACCTAACTCATCTAAATAAATTCGTTGTACTTGAGAACTGTTCAGTAACGATCTGTGAATAGTGGTGTTTTCCGGTTCCAAGCTGCGAGACTGTAAAATAATTACCCCGTACCAGTCATCGTAAAGCGACGGATTGCGATACATATACAGCATGGATTCTGAGAAAAAGCGATGGTACAGTAACTCATCCTTTTGGAATTGTACTTCAGCAAAAAAGATCGTCTGAGATGCTGCATCCGGTGGAGGTAAAAATACCCCATCAATCCGAAATGTTGGTTCTTTAACTTCAACTGATTCAAAGCGATAGCTAGCAGCTTCAGGCGGTGGCTGTTCTACTAACTCGAAAAACAATTCTGGGACACGCTTGAAAATTGTATAAAAAATTGCATCACGTCTCACAAATATATCCTCATATCTTCACGCGATCGCGTCATCTCAAATCTAAATCATCTGAGTGAGAAACAGCCGCAATTTCGGAAATAATCTGCAACCAAGTAGGAATTTGGATCTCAGATGGCAATTCCCCAGCCGCCAAATATCTTAGCAAACTTTCTTTTTTGGAAAGGTTTTGCAGACTCGGAATAATCTGATCCAAAATACCTTCTAGTTCGGAATTAATTTGCTGATTAACTTCGCTAACATACTGCACAAGATGGAGGCTGGCGCTAGCTGTAATTTCATCTCGCAGTCGCAGTACTAAAAGTTGGTGATTGCTCGATCTGGGTAAGCCTTGGCTTTTCTCTGGTGCCCAATCAAAGATTTGACCGACGTTGTGTTTATCGTCTTGACGTGCTAAAGGAAAAATAATTTCAGGTGCAACAGTTTTATGTTTACTAGTAATTTCCGAGATAATTGCTTCTTTCCATTCGTTAGGGTCGCATCCTAGTAATAATTTGTAAAAGAGATCGGCATCTTCAAAACCAAATTTTTCTTCGATTTCTTGTTCCATTTCTGGATGGAAAAATGCCTGCAATTGTTCGCGTTCTGGGGCTATATGATTTGATAATTGGTTCAACAAATCTACCACGGCTTGCTGGATGCGATCGCGGGCAAAATCTTCTACTTCTTTAACGGTTTTCTCAAATACTGGATAAAAATCATCGCTCTTAGTTGGAAGGGAAGTATTTACGCGGTTTCCCCGATCGAATAATTTCCCGGCTGCACCTTTAGATTCTGCCAGAGCGATCGCTCCATTATTGGCTTTGTTGAAGAGTAAAGTCCACTGGTTCCAATTGAGGATTCTAAAAGTGAGTTCGTCTTTTACTACATCGCTGACAACAACACCGCGCCGATCTTTGAGTGGTTCTTTCCCGATATCTTTTTGAAAATTTCTGTAGGTTTTATCTAAGCTTTCGACCAGAAAACGCAATTCGATAAAAGCCGGACTATCGCCTGTGGGGATACCTTGCTCGTGAATTTCATCTATGATGTCTTTCAAGTGATCTTGTTGCTGACTCACTACATCAGCAGCTCTTTTAGTATCTTCATACAGTTGCTTCAGACCATGAGTAGCTACATGAGTTTGAATCAATTCCCGCAGCTTACTAAGTCCGCCATCTTGACTAAAGTAACCTAACTGTCTGCCCAAATAGCTACGGGTGTTAGATTCTATCAGATTTTTACTTAATAGCTCCCATTTCTCTTGTAGCCGTTTAGACCGATCTAAATAATCAGGATAGTCCAAGTTAGCTAAAAACTCTGGCGAACCAGCTTTGACTTTACTAGAACGTTTTGCCAATTCAGCTAATCCCAACAGTGGCGACAGTAAAACGATGCGGTCTTTTTGGGTTGTAAATGCTGCTGCACCGTCAATGGTAGTTTGCAGAACTTTGAGTTTTTGGAGAACCGTTTCCTCTTCTAAATGGCTATCTTCAATCAGATGGTCAAGTTCTCTTTCGCCACCCTCACTGTCTAAAGGTAGTTGATCGAAGCGACCCACACCGACGAGAATTAAATCTTTCAGGTCTTGTCCCGGTCGCTGCTGCTGCATCATGGTGAAGATTTTATTGGCGCGATCGCTTCCGGGAGATTTACCATTTAGCAATACCAAAATTGTCTGTACTTCTGCCAATTCCCGCAATGACAAAAAGGTATCTCTAGCCCCAGAATTAGCAGCCCCCAATCCTGGAAAATCGATGAGAATAAATTTAGCTGCGTCTGCAAAATCCCAAATTTCCCGTGATATTTTCACATCGATATCGACACGGCGGATCAGTGGGAAACTGTTTTGCAATAACTTTGTTGGTAGCCTCTGGGGTGGACTCGGTAATCTGATGTGCGCTGGGGGTAAATCCTCAAATTTCAGAGTTTGGATTGCCATTGGCTGCTCGACTAGCTGTAGCCCCTCGCGGGCAGTCACCGCATCAATTTGGTAGTGCCCACCACACATAACTTCCCCATAAGCCTGATAAGCCCGCAGGAATAATACCAACTCCCGAAGTAAATAACGTAGCTCTAAATTGTTACTGCTATTCCACGCTTCTTCACACCAGCTAATAATATCTGTCCCAGAGTTAAGTTTTGATACTGGTATCGGAGGAAGCCCTGCTGCTGTTGTTCGTTTATTGGCTTCCCCTAGCATGAAGCGTAGACACTCGTGTACACCTTCATGCGAAAGATACTCTACCGTAAAATTGCTTAATTGCGTCGTAGCAAAATCGTCTTGCGGAATAATATGTATGGCGGTAACATTACCTGTAGTGGGGTTTTCACTGACTGGTAAAGCATCTGCATATCCAATTAGACTGCCTAAAAGTAAGGTTTTTCCACTACTAAATTCCCCCATCACCCCAATTTTGACAGGCGAAGTTGCCAAGTCTACAGTTTTTTGGGCAGCCGATCGCAAACGAAGAAGACAGTCATCAAGACTAGCTGGAACCCAATCTTCTTGTTTAGAAGGGTACTGGGGCACAGAATCTATCTTTCGGAGGATGAATTCGCCGTACTCCTTAAAACGGCCCAGTTTATCTGCTTCCATAAAGTAGTTTCCGCCTAACATTAATTTCTGTGAGCTTTATAACATATAAAATGCGATTACCAGGCATTGTTACAACCAGTTGATATCACATTTAGCATTTCTCTCATTTAATTTGTGATTCTGCTATAGTAATTCTCAATCATTCATCAAAAAACACCATATTCGTGAAGCTTTCTAATGTCAAATATCTGAGTCAAATATTTGACATTGTACTGACAAAACAAATAAATACTTGACGATTGAAAAAGAATGACAAAAAAATAAAACTCTCGAATCAATTTTTTAGCTTGCAACCAGATATCTTCTATGGGATTTTACTGAGGAGCATTGGGAGCGAATCTACTATTAAAAAATCAGCAATATTTGCTATTTCTGTAAAACTTTTAATTTATATATAGCCATTTTTTCTCCCCAAATATTACCTCACCCTATTAGTTCAAAGAGGGTTAGGCATGAGAGTAAATCCTTTTTATTAGGGAAGAACTACATTTTTCAAGATAGACTATGACGTTGAAAAAAGTTCCAAATTGTTTCACTGGCGTTCAGCCCCAGTTTAGAATTGAATTTATTTAGGCTCTCGTCAGTTGAAGAACCACCAGGCCAGAAATGTCCACCATTTATTACTGCTAGCTGCCAGACTTCTGAGTTGCTATTACAACCTGTGTAGAGAGAGGTTTTCACTTTATCTTCAGAAAACTGGGGAGATTTCTTTGATGAGGTACATTTATCGTGCGATCGCCAAAATTCTACCATGTCTGAAATCGAAACCAGCGCTCCTCGTTGAGTGTGGTCATCACCTTCATAAAGTACATCGCGATCGTTTGTACCATTAATCATTAACATCGATATCGGAGTTTGAGGCTGGCAATTAGGTTTGAGTCTAACTGGGAGTGAACCAGCTACTGATGCAAAACCAGCAATTTTATCAGATAACTTACAAGCTAGTGCTTGAGTAAGTATTCCACCTCTAGAAAAACCGGTGGCATAAATCTTATGACTATCAATATTGATTTGCTTCTGAAGATGCTCAATCAAAGTATTAACAAATAAAACATCATCTACTCTTCCTTGAGCATTGCCTCTAAGGCTCCATCTTTGGTCAATTCCATCTGGATAAACAACAATAAATCCTTTTTGCTCTGCTAATTCATTAAAGCGAGTCACATTACTTATAGACCGACCATTACTATCATCTCCATGAAACACTAAAACTAACGGCATCGGACGGTCTGGATGATAAGATTTTGGAGTATAAAAATAGTAGGTACGTAACTTCCCTTGGTCATGTAGCTCTCCATAATTATCACCACTCACGATTTTTTCTTTAGTTAGATTTTTGTCTTCAGCCTGGATAGAATCGCAGGCTGTCATTAAAGTAATTGCAAGTATAGATATAATAAAATTTTTAATAAATTGAGAATTATAATATATATTCATGTTAATTAAAATAATTTAATTCACTTCAAAAGTCTTATTTTCAGGATTTTTACTTATATAGAGACTAACAACTCTACTTGAGTTGTTAGTCTCTATTAAAGATATTAAACTCTTACATTTACATAACGAGCAGGAACTCGAACCTTAACCCACCTGTTACCGCGTCGTACTGTTTCCCAATGTGCAGGAATTAGTCTCCGTTGAAATCGGGCAACAACAGGTCGACGTACAACAGAAGCTCTATGGACGTTTGGTCTAACAATTATTTCTGCTGCCGATGCCTGTGACGGTAAGGAGGAAATTGCAAATGGTAAAGCAAGTAATGCACCTAATAGAATACGTTTCATATTCAAATCTCCATTCATTAATTTGCTTGAGTTTTCTACAGCATTCCTCAATGTTTTGTAAACAAATATTTTTTCCTAATATTTAATTGAATAGGAAGTTTTATTTGTTACACCATTTAATTGATTGGCTGTATTGTTCTCAGTTTAAAATAATAAATAAGAAGACACAGTGTAATAAAGTCATTATTTAAGCATGACTTTAGTCATATTTTGAACATTGAAAAAAAGAGGTGTTCGTAAACACTTCTTTTGGCTAGTCTTTTTTGTTACTTAGTTCATTCTAATTACTGAATTTTTAATGCGATAATACCAATCAATACGGCAAGACCTAGAGCTCTGCGAAAATAATTAACCCCTTGAAATAATTCCAGCCATGCCCAAGTAAAGAAGGAGCCAGTTGCCACTACGTCTAATACTGTATTGATTTTCCCACTTGTAATAATTAGAGATAGTAAACTAGCTACTACCCCAACAATAAGTGGTAGATTTGGCTTTTGAGCTAAAACAATATTGCCATTGCTGTCACGGAAGGTTTTATCAACTAATGTATTTTCCATAATTTGAAATTGCCACTTCGCTACAAATTCTTAACTGACAAAAATTATCGGGTAGTGTATTGAGAACAAACTAAGATAAAATTGCCAATTATTTAATAACATTAAAACATTCAGACAAATCTCGAACAAGCATCTAATTGCTGAGATGAGACCGGTAAAACATATTCATATATGCCTATATTGAAAGGCATAATTACAGTAAATCCGCCAAGATATCTGTCGGAAGCCGGAATGCGATTTGGCGCGATTTTTCTATAACTTTAATCCTAGCCAGCAGATCCATCAACACCGCTCTCAGCCCCAACCGATGACGGGTTTGCATTTGATGCATCTCCACTTTGAGATACTTTTTCTGGGCCACACTGTACTGCGGTTACTCCTGTACCTTGAGTCAGCCCGTGTTTAGTTGTGGTGTCGTAAGCAGTATTATCAGTATTTGCTTGGGCGTAAGTATCGTTAAAAATTTTGTCAGATGCTGAGGTTGTTGTGCCAAGAAGCTTTTTGTGTAAATCTTTAAAAGCCTTCTCATCAATACTAATGTGCCCATTCTCGTGCGTATCGAGAGCGCTATAAAACCTTGCCCATTCTTTTTTAACGGGTTCGCATTGTTGATCGAGTTCAGTCCAAACAGGCATTGCCTTAGTTTCTGTTACTAGGACATCTGCCTCGTAAACAATTTCATCGGATTGATCTTCTGCTTGGTAAGTTTTAACATTTTTTTCGGGGGCACAAGTAACACTACCCGCTTCGCCTTTTCCTTGTGATGTTAAATTTGTAATTGCTTCGGTGATATTTTTCCCAGAAGCGGTAATTGTGGTATTTTTTTTATCAATTTTGGTTGTACCTTTTTTGGGCGGCATACCACTACCTGCCTGTTCAATAGGTGCTGGTGCTGTGGATGCATCGCTTTGTTTCTGGACTTTGCCTGTCTGCTGTACCACATGGGTTAACTCATGGGCTGTTAACTCATTATTACCAGGTGATTTCCCTGCCCCAAAGTAAATATCACTACCATGAGTAAAAGCCTGCGCTCCCAACGACCGACTCATCTGCGTAGCATTGGAGTCAGTATGTACTCGCACAGAGTCAAAGCTACTACCAAAGCGTGGTTCCATAAAATCTCGCACTTCGGCAGATAATGGACTTCCCCCACCCTTACTACTATTTAAATGACTTTCAATCTTGTCTTGGGTTTGAACGTTTTGACCGCTAGTGCGTTGTAGCGACAACTTGGTTTGTACTTCCTCTTCTTGCTCACAAGCTGCACATTTTCGCTGCACTATATTTTGTGAATCTATTCCACCAGTTGACTGTTCATATTGGTTTCCTGGCTGGCTGGTAAGTTGCGGCTGTGGACGACGCAAAGATATACGACTCATGTCGTGAACAAGAGGCTTTTCTTGGATAGTTTCTGGTTCTAATGATTGTTCATCAGCTAGCTCAGTGGTTATTTCGAGTGGAATATTATTTGTTGGTAAGCCAAAACTGCGTGTTGGATTAGCCAATGTAGGAATATTGGATAAGACAAGCGATGGATTCGGAAAATTTGAGCTATCTGCGTTGTGTTGCTTCGATATGCCTGGAGGCAAAGTGGTTTGTCTTTGGACATGGCTCATCTTTCAATTCCTACATTTTCTAAATTAATTTAGCAAACCTCTTATCTTTGCATTCCGGTATCTTCTATTAAGGGCGTTGCTGATTGCGGTATGAAAAATAATTTTGCGTTATTTCAAAATCCTTGTAGAGACGTTGCAATGCAACGTCTCTACATCCAAATTCATACCTCGATTCAACAACACCCTATTAAGAGTTTAACTATTTTCTTGACATACTTATATATAGACTTTAGTCTACCTTGATGCGAAATTTAGCCCAATAATCGCTGCCAAGTAAGTTCCTTTGTGGTTTCATCCCAATGCCAGCGTAATAAATTAGCAGGTTGACTCTTGGCAATTCCAGGTAAACCAATTGCTTGTCTAGGTGCATGGGTAGCTAGTAAAATAGCAGTCTCTACGTCACAAATCCCCCACTTCACCAAATTCTGCACTCCCATTAATAAGGGTAAAGTCGTCCCCGATAAAGTGCCATCTGCTAGTCGTGCTGTACCGTTTTTAACTTCAATTTGCCGACTATCCCAAGGATACACGCCATCGGCTAGCCCCAGAGGTGAAAGGGCATCGCTAACCAGGAATAGCCCTTTTTCTTGATAACTAGCGCGAAGTAAAATTTGTAGCATTGTGGGCGAAACGTGTTCACCATCAGCAATAAAACCACACATAACATCAGGATGGGTAATTGCTGCCCCTAATAATCCTGGTTCGCGGTGATGTAATGGTGGCATGGCATTGAAAGCATGAGTTACCATCGTTGCACCGAGTTCAAAAGCAAGTTGCGCTTGGGCTGATGCTGCCTGAGAATGTCCTAAACTAACGGTAATCCCCAAAGAACGCAAATATGGAATTACTTCGCCAGTGGGATCTAACTCCGGTGCTAAGGTGATGACTTTTACGATCGCTCCATAATCACCCAAAACCGGCTTGATTTCGTCAATTGTTAAGGGTAACAAGTACTCTGCTGGGTGTGCGCCACGCTTTTGGTAATTTAAAAATGGCCCTTCTAGATGTACTCCCAGAATCTTGGAACCTGTTTGTTGACTGGAGATCAAATCAGCAATCACAGCAAGCGATCGCTGAATCTTTTCTACTGAAGTTGTCACAAGTGTCGGTAAAAATCCATCTACCCCAACATCCCACAAAAATTGCCTTATTTTCTGGAGTAGATGAGCATTTTCAGCCGTCAAATCAGGAAATGCCAAACCCAACGCACCATTGATTTGCAAATCAACGCCACCTAGAGAAATCCAGTCACCTCTTACATTTAGTAGAGATACACATCCGTCTATCCTTACCGTACCCATTGGCAAAATTTGCTCAATTATGCCCTCTGAATTAACCAAGATCATCTGCAAATCTTTGTAACCAGGCACTCTAGCATTGATAATATCTACAGGATTTTGTGTTGCTTGGGTCATCACACTTGCGAGAAAATAGGTAAATCTGATTTTAGACGGAACCAATAAATATTAATAAATCAATTCAAACAACGCCAATAGATGAGATGATAATTGGCATTACCTAGCTCAAATAATTTTTAATTTTTAATACTTCGGCTATGCTCAGTACAAGTTTTTAATTTTTAATTATTATGGCTCCCCTAGTTGGTATTATCATGGGCAGCGATTCTGATTTGCCCATTATGAAAGATGCGATCGCAGTTTGTGAAGAATTTGACGTTGAGAGTGAAGTGGCGATCGTTTCGGCTCACCGGACTCCAGAACGGATGGTGCAATATGCTCAACTTGCACATCAACGCGGTATTAAGGTAATTATTGCTGGTGCAGGTGGTGCTGCCCATTTACCTGGAATGGTAGCGTCTTTAACTCCACTTCCGGTGATTGGTGTTCCTGTACCTACTCGTAACTTACAAGGTGTAGATTCTCTGTATTCTATTTTACAGATGCCTGCTGGTATTCCTGTGGCAACAGTAGCGATCGGTAATGCCAAAAATGCCGGACTTTTAGCAGTCCAAATCCTCGCAACTCAGCAACCAGAATTGCTAGAAAAAGTGCAACAATATCGCCAAACTTTATGTGAATCAGTAATCGCAAAGCAAGCAAAACTAGAAAAATTAGGCTATGAACAATATTTACAGCAGATGTTTTAATAAAAATTAACACCAAAACAGCAGAGGAAGAGAGAGAAAGTCTTTTCCCCATGCCCCATTCCCCATGAAAAATGACTAACCAAACTATTCGTGTTGTTGCCCGTATTATTGCTTTGCCTAACAAAGTAGAAGAAGTAAAAACTGTATTGTTGGAACTCATTGAGCCAACTCGACAGGAAACAGGTGTGATCAAGTATGAACTTTTGCAAAACCAATACGACCCAACAGACTTTACTTTTGTAGAGGAGTGGACTTCTCATGAAGCTCTGAATAGTCATCTAGATTCACCCCACCTCCAAGCGGGAGCAGCCAAACTCGAAGGTTTAGTGACTGTTGCACCAGATATCCGCCGTTACCATCTTTTGGTATAATTCCGGGTTGCAAACTTGCAGCAGACTCTTGATTGTTGGGGAGCATTTAGAATATCTCAGCCTTAAATTCTAAGATTGAAGCGATCGCTCCAGAATCAAGGCAGCATTCTGAAGTATCTTGATGCTGAGGCCTTAGTCAAAAATTGAGAGCTGCAAGATTCATGTGTCAATTGCTTGGAATGAATTGCAATGTTCCAACAGATATTTGCTTTTCTTTTGAAGGGTTTTCTGCACGGGGAGGAAAAACGGATGATCATAGGGATGGTTGGGGCATTGCTTTCTTTGAAGGAAAGGGATGTCGAATGTTTTTAGATGCCCAACCTTCTGTTGCTTCTCCGGTAGCGGAGTTTGTGCGGAGTTATCCCATCCACTCAACCCATGTCATAGCCCATATCCGCAAAGCTACCCAGGGTGAAGTTGCCCTACACAACTGTCATCCTTTCCGCAGAGAATTGTGGGGTCAGTATTGGGTATTTGCCCACAATGGTAATTTACCAAATTTCGATCCAGAAAATTTGGGTTTTTATCAAGCTGTAGGTGATACCGATAGTGAAAAAGCATTCTGTATGATGCTAGAAACATTGCGATCGCGCTTTCCTGAGGGTAAGCCTGACATAAAGAAACTGTACCCTGTGCTGCAAGAAATTACTGCTGTAATTGCAAGTTTAGGTATATTTAATTACTTATTATCAGATGGAGAACACTTTTTTGCTTATTGCTCAACTAATCTCAGCTACATTGTTCGCCAAGCGCCCTTTGCCGCGGCCCATTTAATTGACCAAGATATGACAGTAGATTTTCGGGAGGTGACTACTGAACGCGATCGCGTCGCTGTCATTGCTACCACTCCCCTCACAGACAACGAAGTTTGGACACAAATTAAACCGGGAGAGTTACTAGTTTTTCAGGACGGATTACCTCTGAAAAATGCGTTCAGTTAATAATAAGTATTGGCTCGATTTTTCCCATTTAGATAATTTCTAGATGGGTTTTGTTTTCATGGGATTCATATTGAGTAATTCACAGTTATTTTCTGGTAAATAGACTCACTATTTTAGTACACAGCAATACTCAGGCTAGCGACAATATATGATTATTTCTAAGTGAGGCGGGATTGTATTTAAGTATTTACTTAGTAAAATATTTTTCAAAAAACACTAAAACCTCTACTGATGTGACAGATTTTTAGGGTAAACTAATGCCATCGTGTGAGGAGCGAAAGATGGTAAATCGCAGCTTGGGGCGAGTATTCTCATTTAGTTTTATCAGCGTCGGTTTGTATCTGGGTATTAGTATAGGAGTCATTATCCGCCTTGGGCAATCACAGCGATTAAACGCTGCTACTAAATCTACCGAGTTTGTGCAATTTCCATTAGCTATTCCTGTTACGCCATCAACAACAGAACAGCAAACTTTTCCAAATACTATTACCATTAAAGCCGTTGGAGATATTATTCCCGGCACTAACTTCCCTAACTATAGATTACCCCGCTTTCGAGAGCAATTATTACCAAAATCGGTGAGAACTCAATTACAAGGATCTGATATCTTGTTTGGGAATTTTGAAAGTAGTCTAACTAATTATCCTTATACTGCCAAAGATATTAGTCGAGGACAAGTCTTTGCCTTTCGCTGTCCACCTGGATATGCCAAGCTTTTTGCTGAAGCTGGTTTTAATGTGTTCAATATGGCGAATAACCATGCAATGGACTTTGGCCCGGTAGGGTTTAAAGATACAAAGAAAAATCTAGAGGCTGTAGGCATTGCAACATTAGGTCATAAAAATCAAATTCTTTATTTAGAAGCTAACAATATTTCCGTGGCAATGGTTGGGTTTTCTCCTTATGAAATGTATAATTCCATCCATCATTTAAAAGCAGCCCAAGGACTTATAGTAGAAGCCAAAAATAAAGCCAACATTGTAGTAGTATCGATGCACGCTGGAGCCGAAGGAACGGGGGCATTACACGTTAAGAATCAGACAGAGTTTTTTTATGGAGAAAACCGAGGTAATTCAATCAAGTTTGCTAGAAACATGATTGATGCAGGAGCAGATTTAGTATTAGGACATGGGCCTCATGTTCCAAGAGCAATGGAAATTTATAAGGGAAAAATTATTGCCTATTCTTTAGGAAACTTTTTAGGATATCGGACTTTATCTACAAATGCCCAAACAGGTGACTCAATGATTTTAGAAGTCAAACTCAACTCAGAGGGAGGTTTGGTATCAAGTAAAATTATTCCCGTTCGCATGGATCGCCAGGGAATTCCTTATATTGATCAGAGTTTTCAAACTGTAAAACTTATGCGTTATTTGAATAATCAAGCTTTTCCCAAGAATCCGGTGAAGATTAATAAGAAAGGGGAAGTTGTTGTACAGAATAAACTTAATCATTCCTAAAATAATTTGTAATTATTTACAGCGTGGTTGTGGACTTACCACGCTGCTTTACCAGAATCCAAAATTGATTAATTATTGTCATCTTGTGGTTTTTCCTCGAACTTCTGAATATTCTGGGATTCACTATTAGTCGGTGAATTTTGCTTTTCCAATGTTGGTACTACCACAGCAGAAGGATCTGATTGTTTGGATTCTGTTGGTGCTGCTGATGGTATAAGTAAAGGTTTTGATGGGTTTACGGGTTGAGGGGAGGCAGGATTTTGACTAGAAGCGGGTAAGTTATTTTGTGGGAATGGCAATGGTGCGGGGGAAGCTTTTCGAGATGAGCGGATTGCCCGTAGTTTCTCCACTAACGAGGGTGTGGGTGAAACGCTAGGTGAAGGTGCAGAATTGTTGCGTTGTGATTCTCCTGTAGGGTTGGGGCTGGAAGATTCTTCTGGAGAAGAACGACGATTCCGCCGACGCGGCTTAGAATTAGAGGCTGGTGCTGATTCGGTTCTTGAGGTGGTGTTAGTCTCTTCACCCGGAGGTGAAGATTTACTATCAAAGTTAGGTGCTTTCGCGCTTGGTTCTGGAGTTGACTTTTCAAAAAGCGGCTTTGTGGTTGGCTGCTGCTGAGATTTGGGTAATAAGCTCGTGATTCCAAAACCTGCTGTAGCAGCAACTAGGGCTACACCTATACCAATAAATACCTGAGATGACCCCAGCTTTTTAGCCAGTACAGTTTCTTTAGCGATACCTGGGTTGGGCTGCGCCAACGTAGATCGTCTATGAATAGAATTTTGGGCAGTTTTCCCAATTACAGTTGCTGCCTGCTGGGCAGATAAATTAACAGTTGGTACTGCGTAAGTGGGTAAAACTTGCGGTGTTCCATTCACCCCATTTCCGGGGAGCAATTGTAGCCACTCAGCAACTGTCGCTGGCCGAAAACGAGACTCCACCGCCATACCGCGCATTACCGCCTGGTTGACAGCAGCGCTCAAATGTGGTTGCAATTCGCGGGGGGAAGGCATTTGTTCGCGATCGCGCAGTAATGCTGGTATGGGAACTTGGCCTGTCAACAATGCATACAAGGTTGCTGCTAAACCATAAACATCCGTAGCGGGTGTGCGTGGCGCTTGCGTCAAGTACTGCTCAATGGGAGAATAACCCTCAGAAACCAAACCTGTATGAGTCTGCCTGACACCGCCATTAAATTCTCTGGCAATGCCAAAATCAATTAGTATTACTTCCTGCGTTCCTTGACGAAGAATAATATTATCTGGTTTAACATCGCGGTGTAACAAACCGTTATTATGTACCACCTGCAACGCTGCCCCAATTTGCCGGATGTAATGAATTGCTGTAGCTTCAGGCAAAGTTATTCCTGGTAATACAAATGCGTCTCCCAAGGTTTCGCCAGGAATGTATTCCATCACCATGTAAGGCAGTCCACCTTCCACAAAAAAGTCACTAACTCGGACTATATTTGGGTGGATACACGTAGCTAACCGTCTGGCTTCATCTTGGAATTGGCGCTCGAATTTGGCAAAATCAGGATGTTGTCGCAGCCGTTCATTGATGGTTTTCATCACCACCTCCTGACCCAAGTAGTGATGTGTAGCTTTAAAAGTAATGCCAAAGCCACCCCGCCCTATTTCTTGAATTAGGGTATATTTTCCATCCTGCAAAATTGTGCCTGCTAACATAAATCCTGAGTCCTGAGTGAGCAGATAAGTAGCGAGTCCTGAGTCTTGAGAGATTTCCCAAAAATTTTCCCATATTTTTATTGGGCAGGGTTCTTGCCTGTCCATAATATTACGGGATGATTTAGTTGTTGGAATTCCTAAAGTGAGAAAGACCTCCCCATGAGCACAACAGTTTTATCTTTCTCAGATGATAGCGCGGGAAAGTGGCAAGCCTAAAGGGGGAGGAGGGGGAGCAGATATCTGAACAGGACTTACGCAACTGGCACACGACTCAAACATTTAGCTTATCAAAGCTACCAAACAATTTATCAAATTAAACATGGATTATTGTTCAATTATTTAGTTCAGCAACTAAAACGCCCGAATGTTGCCATGTTTATTGTCTAGTTGTTTGGCGCGGGCGGGCGGTTACGCCACACCGTCGCTTGTGACACTTGCGTAAGTCCTGGTACTTAAAATTAACAACAAATATGCTTTATACGTCAATCAAATCAAAGGTTGTATTCAAGCATTAATGTAATTATTTTGAGTTCTTAAAGTTCATAACTAACAATTTAGCATAACAAGTACTGAAGAATCACTTATTTTCGAGCGCGAACAAGGAACTTTGTAGTATCTTCCCAAACACCTTGATCAGTTGTGAGTTTTTCGATTTCTGCACTGTACTCAGCTTGCCACTGTTCTAATTGTGATTGTGATAATTTTGACAACAGAGGATGAGCTTTAAAATTTATATTGATTGCTATCCAAGATAATTTCTTATCTTTGAGATGGCGATAACGCCCTGAAGGTACAGTCTGAATTTCAACATCTCTAAAACCTGCTTGATGAAGCAAATTCTGACATCTTTCTGGTGTGCCAAGTGGTTCGAGAACATACGGTAGCGATATACCTAAAACCCTAGTGCAAATACTTCGATGAAGAGATGCCAACAAAGCAGTTTCGGGAGGAGAGGTAAATGCAATATATCCTCCTGGTTTTAAGAAGTGATACCACTTTTGCAAAATAGCAGGGATATCAGGAAAAAGTACAAGCGCCTCACAGCAAAAGACAGCATCAAAACTACTATCACTAAAGTTGATATATTCTGCATCTGTCTCAATCAACTCGATATTTTGTAATTTGGCGGCTGCAATCTTAAGTTTTGCTTGATGTAACATTCCAGGAGTCATGTCAACCCCAATCACATGACCTTCTGAGCCAACCTTTTGAGCTGCGGGAATTGCAATGAAACCTGTTCCAGTCGCCACATCAAGAATTTTCTGCCCCTGCTGAAGCGGAACAAATTCAAGTAAAAGCTTGGCTTCTAGAGGATGGCGAGTACCTTCTTCATGATCATAAGTAGTTCTACTACCATAGAATTCTCTTAGTAACTGCTTGTATTTATCTATATCAGTCATCATTAAATTTCAAATCTTTTACACTTTATAATAATTTTTTTTGTGATATTAAGTTGCTCGGTACTAAATCCAACTTACACAGCACAAGCCGCAGTTCCATTAAATACTGTTTACGAACAACGATCGCTTCATAATTTAGATAGTATTGGTAAATACTACATGGGGCGAGAAATAGCCAAAGTGATGGGATACACAGGTGCTAGCTAGAAAGACCAAGCCGAGAACAAGAGGAACAGCCAAGTAAAATAAGGTTCTTCCGTACCTTTGTCCCAAAAATCCAAAACTAGAGTGTTCTAAACTTTGACTTTACATAAACTCTATAACAATAGACCTCTTGGCATTTGTCGCTAACACCCCACCTCCAATTCCTCCCCGCTCTTCGGGCTACGGTGTACACACAAGTCCTAAAAACCTAGCTTGATCAGGCTTGACTCTTTCTCATACAAAGTATCGGAACAGAGAAATAGCATTGTTAGCCGATGCAATGTCATTGAAGGTTAATGAAATGCCATTTATACTCGATGCAATTCCATTGATAGAGAATGAAATTAAATTGTTAGTCGATGCAATGCCATTGTTAGTCGATGCAATGCCATTGTTAGTCGATGCAATGCCATTGTTAATCGATGTAATACCATTGTTAGCCGATGCAATGGCATTGCAGGTTAAGAAACTTGTGTGTACACCGTAGGCTCTTCGGGAGGGAGATGGGGTTCTTTTCTATTTTTGATTTATGCAAGAGGTCTAATAAGCAATCATAGAACTTTTCAGTTTACTAGCGTATTTAAGCAAAAAATCTCTCTGTGTGATGAAGAATTAAATATTAACGTGGATTAATGTTCTTGAATACACACAAAAGCAGAGGGTTTTTCCTATGGCTACCGATGTATTCGAGTTACCAGCACCACCAGTGAACTCTATTGTTGGCCATCTCTTTGAACTTGGACAAGACCCATTAGGATTTCTCAGCCGTTGTCGTGACTATGGTGATATTGTTCCCTTACAACTAGGGTTAACACTTAGTTGTTTAGTAACTAATCCTGAATATATAGAAGAAGTTCTCAAAAATCGCAACGATTTTATTAAAAGCCGAGGCTTACGCGCCTTAAAAACTTTACTAGGAGAAGGGTTATTAACCGCAGAAGGAGAATCCTGGTTTTGGCAACGTCGTCTTTCCCAACCAGTATTTCACCAAAAACGGATTAATGGATATAGCCAAATAATGGTAGAGTACACCAACCGAATGGTTCAAACTTGGCATGATGGTGAAACTCATGACATTCATGCAGATATGATGCGCCTGACGCTGCAAATAGTTATGAAGTGCATATTTAGCACTGATGTAGATGCAGGGGAAACAAAAGTTGTTGCCAATGCCCTAGATGTAGCAATGCAGTGGTTTGAAAGTAAGCGGCGGCAGAATTTTCTTGTGTGGGAGTGGTTCCCAAGACCTGAAAACATCCGTTATCGTGACGCTATTGCCCGAATGGATGAAGCTATCTACAAACTGATTCAAGAGCGTCGCAACAATAAGGAAAAAGCCAATGATTTGTTAACAATGTTAATGGAAGCGAAAGACGAAGAAACTCTTCAGCAGATGGATGATAAACTGCTGCGGGATGAAGTCGCTACTTTAATGTTGGCAGGGCATGAAACGACTGCAAATTCTTTATCCTGGACGTGGTTGCTTTTAGCACAAAATCCCGAAGTGCGTGAAAAATTAGAATTAGAGCTAAATCAAGTTCTGCAAGGAAAGTTACCAACCCTCGAAGACCTTGGACAGTTAGTTTATACACAACAAATTATCAAAGAATCAATGCGGTTATATCCTCCAGTACCTCTCATGGGACGAGAAGCAGCAGTAGATACCGAGATAGGTGATTGCAAAATTCCCCAAGGTATGGCAATCATGATTAGCCAATGGGTAATGCACCGTCATCCAAAGTATTTTGAAAATCCTGAAGCTTTTCAACCAGAAAGGTGGACACAGGAGTTTGAAAAGCAACTGCCTAAAGGAGTATATATACCATTTGGTGATGGGCCAAGGATTTGTATTGGTAAAGGTTTTGCTCAGATGGAAGCGGCTTTGTTGTTGGCAACTATTGCTCAACGCTTCCAAATGGATTTAGTGCCAGGATATCCAATCGTGCCACAGCCTTCAATTACCTTACGCCCAGAAAACGGTCTGAAGGTGCAACTCAAGAAGATTGTATAAGACGCTTCTAACTCATTAAAAACGCAAATTACTCTCTATCAATATGGAGGATTCTACCTAAAGTAAAACCAGCTAACAACTGAACTTCGAGATTTGACTGCTAGCTGGTCATCAAGTTTGTAGAAAGTAAATTTTAAACTAAAAAGAATGTTAATGGTTGGGTTTAACCATTAATGTTTGGAAGTTGAAAAGTTCAATTCTTTTTGAATACTTTCGGCGTCAAGATACAGATTTGTAACTCTAGAATCATTACTTGGACAGCTAATATCTGGAGATTTTTGCCCTCGATACTTGACTTCTGTTGAGGTACCGAACGAAGCAGATTTCACACATGCCGTATCTGGTAATTTTGATAGTGGTTTAGCAGCTAAAATGTCATTGAGGAATTTAATCGCTGTGTTGACTTTAATTTCACCTGTACCTTTTTTGTTGCAAACAGTGTAAGCTGCCTTTCCTGAAGGGAATACCTGAATTTTATACTCGCAAGTATTCGTAGAACCGCTATTAATAATGATTCCTGGATCTTGAGAAGTTGGAGTTTTTGCAAGTATTTTCAGAGGGGAAATACATAAAGGTGTAGCTAGCAATACTGAAGCCAAGCTAATTTTATAAAAGTTAAAAAGCTTCATTTTCACCTCACATTAAATTTTTTATTTAGACAGGTACTAACTTATTTGAGAAGCTTTATTACAATAAAATCATGTAATAGCACTTCTTTGATTAATCCTTAATTAAGGAAAGTTAGATTTATAAGTAGTACAGGCATTAGACAGAAACTATGCAGAATATTTAAAACTATAGTTGATTATGCACTTTTTATATATGTCATTATTGTGTCAATTTTATGTCAGAATAACACATATATGCATAGGATATAGAACCGTTTGGGCGATTGGATTCTCCCACTCTGACAAAAGAGGGATACTTGCGCCACTTCTGTCGCATAACCACACCTTTGATAATCCGAATGAAGCGACTATCGGATTTCGCCTTTACTTTGCGTAAGCTAAATTTAAAAACATAGCTAACAAAAAATTTCTCCTGAATCACTGGCAGGAAAATCTTACTCCCAGTAGATAATCCTCAATAACCTGAAAGGCTCTCATTTCCAAAATGGAGTATTTATTATATAGCAGTTATAAATTCATTTGTAAAAATAAATTAACCGCAAAGGCGCAGAGAACGCAGAGAGAGGAATATGAGATTTTTACGAATCATTTAGGATTGCTATAGTTGGATTGACAGTTATGGTTATTTAATTGTTAAAAAAGCTACGGATATGATAGTGCATACTAAAGCAAAAATAATTGCATGTTCCACTTTGCTACTAATAATATTTATTGCAATTGCTATACCTAATATGAAAACAAATACTAATATCTTTAAAAGATTTTCTGCTTGCCAATCAATCAATGGCTCATCAAGAGATGTTGCCACTGCTTGTATTAATAACTGTTGAAGTTGTATATTCATTTCTAGCTAACTTTTCAAGCTGTTTGTTAATTATATATAAAAACTAGCTTTAGCCTTGCTCTCAAGTCTTCTATCGTCAGGTATATGAGGAGGTATAATTCCCGATTTAAGTTGAGATATTACCTTTGGTAGATTAAAATTTTGGTTTAAAATAATAATTCAATTTAATGTTTTAACTTATTTGCGTGGTGCGTGAAGTGCAAGAAAAGCGCGATAGATAGAGAATAGGAAATCAGCCTTTTCTCCTTGTACGAGTTTTTTCACGTAATTGAATAAGATTCCGATATTAACAGTAGTACTGTTTAAGAGTGCGATCGCAATCCCTTATTCTCTAATTGCTGCTCGATATGCTGCATCTGTTCGATAGATTCTCCAGTAGCGATCGCATAAATTTCGGTATAGATTTTTCCGTATTTCACCTTCTCTAAAGCCGACAAGATAATCAAGTCTTTGCGAGCTATTTCTGATTTTAAAGTCACTAAAATCGAGTCCAACGTTCCTTCGATCCGGTAGTCACTGGAATATTTAGCTACTTCTTTCCCCTGTTCCAGTAGGGTATGACGCTGCAAGCACAGAGAAGTTGAGCCATTGACTCGGAAATTGGCATCGATCGCATAAAATTGTCCGTCTCGATCTTCCAGCACATCGAACCCAATCACGCCAAAATAACCCTGTTTGTGAGCATACTGACCAATGGCAGCAATCATCTCAAAGAACTTGCTCATGTCAGTGTGGCGATAGTCAATCAGTCCCCCTAAATAGTTACCTTCGGGAGTCACAAGTTGGCTAGTAGTACCGATGAGGGTTATTTCTCCTGCCTTGTTGACATAGAACTGTACGCAGTAATTTTGCACCTCATTCTTGACGAACTCTGAGACAATAATCGTATCGAGCAACTTAATATCAAGATATTTTCTGATTTCTTCAAGGCAGTAGTTCAAATCGCTGGGACTTTTGATGATGTAAGTGCCTTCTCCTGAGAGTCCGTGCGATGTTTTGATTAAATAGGGGAATTGTGGTAGCTCAATGTCTTCGAGATTGACTTGGTGCAGATTGTAGCTCTTGTATTTTGGACATTGCACCCCCAATTCCGCTAAAGTGACTTTGCTGAGTAAGCGGTAATGGGTGTTTGAATCAACAGCGTGTTTTTCAGATTTTAGATGATCAAAAGGAAATAGAGTGATAAGTTTGTCAAAGCGATCGCTCTGGCTGAGGTCGTCCAAATAAGTCGAGCAATCCATCATTTCAATATTGGAGTAGCTGAAGCCGAAATGCTCTTGCCAGTATTTAAGCAACGACTTTGGTGGCGGAATAATCACAATTCCGGGAATGCGATCGCCTAACACAGCCAGATTTTTCCAAGGTTCTTTCTGACAAATCTTATCGAAGGAGGTTTTGCTGGCTTCACTACTGCCATCTTGAATAAAATATTTTTTCCGGTTGGGATAAGCAGCCCAACTGGCAGTTGCAGGGTAATTTAGGATAAACCCATAAGATGCATCTGTGATATCTTCAGCAAACAGATCGGAAAGAGAACTTCCTTGAAAATATTTAAAGTTATATTTTGAGTTCATTTAATCTTTGAAAAATCTCTGGATTAATACTACGTGAGTTCGACGGATTAAAAAAAATACCAGAGATAGAGATAATTAAGTTTGTAGGGTAGATATTAGACCTCTTGCAAAAGTCCCTAACACCCTAACCCCTCCCCAATACTTTGGCTATGCGTTATCCACATCTTTCTTTACAATTTTAAAACCCATGTTCTATAACCGTCTTAGACACTAAAAATTTAGACATACTTGACAAATTCGCTTTTAATCTTCTCGCTAAAACTGCGTTTTTATTGAGAATGAACAACGAACGAATCAGGGTTATAATAACCTGAGTCAAGACTATCGCAAATGTTAAGAAAGATCCGGGTAATGGATAGCCAATGCTTTGGGGAGGGTAGCGCTTGCTTTACTCTAATGCGGGGTGGGGTTCTTTATTTTTGATTTATGCAAGAGGTCTAATATTCATGATCTTGATGATCGGGTTTACCTTGTTCAGTTTCTAATAGCCGTGAAATCAATACATCTGGTTTTCTGCTAATAACAGACTTAATTTTATCAACAGCAATTACCTCACTGATTTTTACAACCATTTCCCAGAAAGTATCCTCTTCTGTATCTTTATTGTAAGTTGTATGTTTAAACCACAATAAATCATCCCAAACTCCGATAATTGTGGCGAAATACCATTTATCTCGTATTAGTATCCAGATTTGTTGTTCTAAGTAAGTCTGTAGAAGAATTTTCACAATGGGCAAGATAATGAAAAATATTGTGTTACATATTAAGTAAGTATTAACAGCTAAGACCACAGTTAAAATACTGAAAGTATATTAAGGAAATCCTAATTGGGCGCAGACGCTATCACCATTGGCTAACTATTTCGCCAAATGTACTTATTCGTACATTAAGGATTTTTATACTAGACTTCTTGGCATTTGTCGGGAAAAGGTTAAGGTGAAAGGGGGAAAGGTTTGTTATTTTCCCTTTTCCCTTTAACCTTTTCCCTTTTCCCACCTCTTGCAAAAGTTCTTTTTGCAAGAGGTCTAGTGATAATGGCATTGGTCACTCCCCATTCCCAAACCACCAAGGGTCATTAGTATCGTTAGTTTTGATCAAAATAGCTTTTTTTCGCATGAACCTTTTCAACGCCGCCGCACCCATGCGTGAGCCTCCCAAACCGGAGAATTTGAAGGCGTTTTTCTCTCCTTCATGCATGATAGCGGTGAGTCCAGCATCGTTGATACTGATAGCACCGACATCAATCTGTTGGGCAATTTCTAAGGCTTCTGTTTCTGAGGCAAATACAGCAGCACTTAATCCATAAATTGAGTCATTGGCTAAAGATACTGCTTCCTCTACCGTGGAAAAAGGCATGACTGGCATAATCGGGCCGAAAGTCTCTTCGGTCATCACTTTCATAGAATGATTAACCTGGGTAAGCACTGTCGGACGACACCACCAACCCCCACCTAAATCCTCAATTATGCCGCCGCAATGAATTACTGCTCCCTTTTCCACTGCATCTAGGAGATGATCGCTAATAATGGCTGCTTGTCTTTCGGCGATGATCGGGCCAATTTCTCCACTTTCGACTGTGGGATAAGCTAGTTGAAGGCGATGTGCTTTCGCTACTAGTTGATGATAAAACTTTTCAAATATCGAGTCTGCAACGTAAATTCGCTCAATTGAGAGGCATGACTGTCCGGTGTTGACGACGGAACCCCACAATATTGCTGAGGTTGCTAATTCTAAGTTGGCTGATTCTAAAACGATCGCAGGATCTTTTCCCCCTAATTCCAAAAAAGCTGGAATAAACTGTTTTGCAGCCGCCTGTGCAACTTTTCTGCCTGTGGCTACACTGCCTGTAAAGCATACCAAATCTACATTTTCAATCAAAACAGATCCAGTTTCGCCTGCTCCTTCCACAAAAGTTAAAACATCGCGCAATTCGGGAACAGCGTTGAGTGCTATTTTGAGTGGTGCTACAAAGCGGGGAGCGATTTCACTGGGTTTAACAATCACAGCACAACCCGCCAGCAATGCCGGAATGGTATCAATGGTAGACAGTAAAAGCGGAAAATTCCACGGGCTAATTACTCCAACTAGGGGATAAGGAACGGATGTTTGTTGCAAGGCAATAAAGGGAATGGCTGTATTTTTTGCAGATTCTTGCAGCAATTCCGGTGCTAACCTACACCAGCGATCGATGCTGGAGAGGAAAGAATCTATTTCTAATACCGAGGTTGACAATCTTCCTGTATCATTTACCAAAGCTTCCGTGAGGCGATCGCGTCCAGATAATATCGCCTGTTTCCACTGCTGTAAAGCTTCAATTCTCCCCTCTAAGCCCAACTGCTGCCAGCGAACTTGTGCCCGACGCGTGCGCTTACATTGTTGTACCACCAGCCTTGGAGGCGGCGGGATAATTACGTAGTCAAATTTGCCAGTTCGGGGATTGCGGACTTCGATTGTTTTTGTCATTAGGAGGCAGGAGGCAGGAGGCAGGAGGCAGGGGGCAGGGGGCAGGGGGCAGGAATTATTTTTTTGTATTACAATGCCCTATGTCCCATTCCCAAATTCAAATTATCCCCAATTGGGTTAAGCGTTCAATGGTGGCTTGCTGTGTTTGCAAGAAGTGTTTGCGGTCTACTTCTGTTTCCAGCATAGTATTAGCGGGGTAAAAGTGTGATTGACGGTAACTTTCGGCGTATAGTTCAAAGCGTTGGCGGGAAAGTAAATTATTTAACCCTGGTCGGCGGCGATCGCGGCGTAATGCTGCTAAATCAATCTCTGCAAATGCTGCCATGCTCTCGCCTGCACCTGTCTCTGCTAATACGATGCCGCGATGGTCAATGATTTTAGAACCACCATCAGCCGAAGCAATGGGGATGGCAATATTAGCGATGCCTGCGGTATTGGCTGAAACTACATAAGCCATATTTTCCACGGAGCGAGTGATTTTTGCCGCATCTTTGGGTGTGAGGTTTTTGTTGTATACTTCCGAGGTGGAATGAACAAAAATCTCTGCTCCTCGCATCCCCAGACACCGCGCCACTTCTGGATACAAAATTTCTTCTGACGCTAAAGCTGCCAAATTACCAATCTCCGTTTTGGCAACGGGGAAAACTCCCTCTAAACCATAGCAGTCGAGATATTTATCCCAGACATCATGGGGTGTGGGAGCAAACAACGAATTTAGCCGCCGATATCGCAAGACGATTGAGCCAGAGGGGTCAAGAATAAAGCAAGTTTGAAAGTACAATCCGGGAAAGTTGGGATCAACTTCGTAGGCGTTACCAGCTAAAAAGATTTTATGCTTTTGGGCAATTTTACCCAGCGCCTCATACTCAGCACCAGCCATTTCTATACAAGCTTTTTCTGCCCATCCTGCGAGAGTATCTCCCATCGGGAAACCAGTGAGGAAATATTCTGGCAGTACAATTAAACGACAATCGAAGCCGATGAAAGCAATGCTGGCAGCAATTTGTTGAGCGAGGCGATTGATAGAGTTTTGCATGAGCGATCGCGCTTCGTGGCGATTGCTGGTTTGGTTGACTGCATGACAGGTAACTTGCAGTGCCAAAGCGCGGAATGATTCTAGATTACTGGACATAGGGCATGGGACTAAGGACAAATGACTAATGACTAATGACTAATTTATAGAATGCGATCGCCACCCCAGAGCGATCGCATAATTTTATCTGCCAACTCAGATCCAAGTATCTGTGCGACAAATTTATTACCTGGATCGCGTTCAGCAGCGTTACGGCGCAGCGCCAAATCACGAGCGGCTAAAGCGGTGCGTGCATCTTCTGGTACAGCTTGGGCCGCATCTACCCAAGTTAGCCAGCGATCGAGTGTTTCGTGTGCAAGTGTGCGAGTTAGTTCGAGGGTATCAAAAGTAGGTGCACCTGTGTAGCAAGATTTAACAGGCGATTGAAATAAGCGAAGATACAGACTTTTGCTAGTAAATACCTTGAGGCGGGAATCTTCTTGTAACTTTAAGAATGTTTGATTAACTGGCTCATAGTAGCGATCGAGATATGCCAAATCGGTTAAAAGCTCAGTTCGGGCAATGTAATCTATATAAAATAAAATATTTCCATTTGGAAGTGTGCCAAACTCAAAGGCCAAATGAGGAACTTGAATATGCGACTTCAACCAAGTTGTGAGACGCATAGTGCTAAAGTTTGATTTTTCAGGGTTTCCTAGCCACGAATGCACTAGCCAGTCAATTTCTTTCCCGGAAAAAGCGGTGAGCGAACCCTTGATATTGCCATCAAGACTGCTGTATTGCTGTAAATTTTCCACAGAAGGATCTGGATGTAATTCAAAACGAGCCTCGATTTTCTGACGAAGTTCCTTTGTCAAACCCCATAACTCTTGAGATAAGGTTGTACTGTCTACATTAGGTTGCTGCTCAAGCACTGTTTGTATGTACCCTTTTGAGATAACGAATACAAACAAAGCATAATGTCAAAACAAAACAAAACACAAGCAGCTAGCTTCTCTCAGAGTTTTTCTTAGGTTAACTTACATCTTGCACCGTGATTCTGACTTCTGACTTCTGACTTCTTGTTTACTTCTATTGTCTTTGTATAAACTTAATTTAAATAAAAGAACTCCAGGTAGAAGAGAGAATGTCAAATTTCCGCGATCGCACAGAGTCAAACACCGATAAAGTCTTACTCATCGGAGTTACTGGCGGCACAGGTGGAAATGTCGTCAAGGGATTTCTCGAACAGGGAGTTACCAACCTGCGAGTCATCACTAGAGAAATTGACCTTAGTCGTCCAACTCTTGCGAAGCTCAACGATGCCGGAGTTGAACTGGTAAAAGCCAACCTCGACGATGAAACCTCACTCATAGCAGCCTTTGCAGGGATTTCGGCTGTTTACTGCCACGCCACTTCTGCGGACTCCACTAAAATTGATCCGCTAGAAGTGGAAAGAGCAAGGCGAGTTGCACAAGTTAGCAAGCAAGCTGACATTAAGCATTTTGTCTACAATTCCGCAGGTGGGGCGGAAAGAAATTCAGGAATCCCCCGCATAGAGCAAAAGTACCAAGTAGAGAAAATTCTCAAAGAAGCTGGCTTACCGACTACTATGTTGCGAGCCTGCTTGTTTATGGAAGAGTTTTGGAAAAAGTACACGCGACCTTCCATCCTCAAAGGTAGTTTCCCATTTTCCATTCAGCCAAACAAGCCCCTTCATCTAATTACAACCAAGGACATGGGCCGCGTTGCTGCCTACGTCATTAAACATCCCACCAAATATATTGGTCAAGAAATTGAGCTAGCTGGCGATATGCTGACTCCTCTTCAGATGACAGAGGCATTTTCCCAAGCGCAGGGGATGAAAGTTGTCTACAAAGAGACACCCGCCTGGATTTTCTTACTATTGCTGCAAAAAGAACTATTCGATTTGATTCAGTGGTATCGCAAACAAGGTTATCAAGCCGATGTCTGGCGTTTACGAGAAGAGGAGTTTCCTGGACTTCTGACCACATTTAGGGAATTTCTGGCAGAAACCAACTGGGCAAATGCGGAACTCACCTACGAAAGTCTGTGATTTATCGCAATCCGATTTAATTTCTGTATCCCTCACGGGAGCGTAGCCATAATTATTTGCGTCGGTAGGCAACAACAAAGAAGCTTTTTTGAGCTATATTCAATGTTTTCAAAATATAGGACTCATATTTGATTTTTGAAAAAAAATCGGTATACCTTAATCTTCTGAAATCCTATTGCCTTTTGCTTACTTACGCAAGTATTTCAGTAATCAAACTGGATTCGTATAGCATGTCCAAATGATGCCAACAAATTTGGGCGTTTACCCTATCTTTCTAAAAATTACTAATAGAAAATCCTCGACGTATGGGTTTAATATTAGCTAACTCCACCTGAAAGCTTACCTTATCATTCATTTCTCCACTTCTGGCTTCCAAAGTCCATTTTCCAGGACGCAAATTCCAAAATAAAGAATTAGCTGAGTTGGTATCTAACTTTTCACCATTTAGCCACCACTCCACTGGCGCAGATTTATTTCCTGCTAACTTGAATTCTAATTTCTGCTTCGTTTCTTCACCTGGATAGAGTAAAAATAAATCGCCCTGATGCGGAGATAAAATTCTCAAATTGCTAGAAGTAAAATTTGATTGCTGCTGTTTTGCCAACCATTCATCATATTCTGGTGGCAAATTAAATTGATTTTCACCTTCGTAATTACTTTTATCTTCTGGATAGAAATATTCCCGCACCACTGAGGTACAATCTGGTGTTGGTCGTAACCCCGAAATGGCACAAATAGGTAATTGCACTAAACCTTCTGGAGATGGAAAATCTGCTGGTTCTTGATGTTCGTGCAGGTGTAACATAATTCGATTCCATAAAGGTGCAGCCCCAGTCACACCTGAAACCTGTCGCATCGGTTCACCGTTAAAATTGCCTACCCAAGTCGCAACAGTGTAATCTGTGGTGAAGCCAACAGTCCAAGTATCACGAAAATTGGAAGAAGTGCCAGTTTTAACAGCAGAGGGAAAGGGTAAATGTAATACAGAGTCTACACCAAATGCTGTTGCACGAGCATGGTTGTCACTGAGTATGTTGGTGATTAATTGCCATATTGTGCGATTGGGGAGTGGGGAGTCCTTAGGGATTGGGGAATTAGAAAATGTGCTGACTATTGGGGTAGCATCTCCAAGTCGTGCTATGGTCAGGTAGGCATGAGCTAATTCCCAGAGGCTAACTTCGCCACTACCTAGAGTCAAACCCAAACCATAATGTTCTGGAGTTTGATTGAGGTTTTCAAATCCCAATTGATGCAGTCGTTCTAAGAAAGTTTCCACACCTACTTTTTCTAAGACTCGCACTGCGGGGACATTTAGGGAATTTGCTAAAGCGATTCGTACCCGCACTGGGCCAAGAAACCTTTCAGTGTAATCTGTAGGGCTATAAAGTTTTGCACCGGGAATTGCGTAACGGGCGGGTACATCTGCCAAAATGGTATTTGGACGAATTAAACCTTTTTCTAAAGCTAGTTCATAGACAAAAGGCTTAAGGGTAGATCCTGGTTGACGTAGCGCTTGCACTCCATCATTGCGTCCCAGTTTTGCTTCATTAAAGTAATCAGGCGAACCGACATAAGCCAATACTTCACCAGTGTGGTTATCAATCACCAACGCGGCTGCATCATGGACATTATTAGCGGCGAGGGAAGAAATTACCTGTTGTAGCTGTGCTTCGACAAACTGCTGCAAAGGGCGATTTATAGTCGTGCGGATGGGGGAATTTTGTTCTGTTTGCGTTTTATCAAACTGATTGGCTAACCAAAATAAAAAGTGTGGTGCGGCGATAATTCCTCGCTGGCGAGATTGAAACACAACTTTTTCGGTGTGTGTTCGGGTGGCGATCGCCTCATTAATATACTTTTCCTGTACCATCCGATTAAGGACGTATTTTTGTCGCTGCTTCAGCCGTTCCCAATGTTCATAAGGGTTAAAGTATGTGGGATTATTAGGAATAGCAGCCAACAAACTAGCTTGGGCAAGATTCAATTCACTAGCTGGGATGGAAAAATAAGTCTGCGCGGCTGCTTCCACACCATATATATTCCCTCCCATTGGCAACCGATTAATATATGCAGAGAGAATTTCATCTTTATTCATCCCTGCTGCTAACCGCCAAGATAGCCAAATCTCACTCAGTTTACCAGAGAAGCTGCGGGGTACTGGATCTAACATCCGTGCCAATTGCATGGTAATTGTGGAAGCGCCGGAAACAATTCTTTTGGCGTGGATGGCTTCTTTGCTGGCGCGGATAATAGCTTTCATATCCAACGCCCCGTGATGGTAAAAGCTGCCATCTTCGGCGGCTAAAATAGCATGGATAAACTGAGGTGAAACCTGATTTAGTGGTACTACTGATGTATGCTCTTGATCACGGGTGAGTAGTGTTCCTAATGGTAAACCATTGCGATCGCTAAATTGCATTGCCAACTGATTTTGGGCAATGTCTGCGGCACGAATTGGCGCAAAATAAGGTAGTAGACGTACAACCAGACAGATTAGCAGCACAGCTAGGATAACTTGACTAGTGCGCTTAAGTTTGAGTAGCGATCGTGAAATTAGTTTCATCAGGGAATCCCCTGTCTAAGAAAACTTACCTTAATTTTTCCACCGACTTATTTATATCTATGAATTCATTGTTACTAACTTAGCAGATATAAATTCATGTTTGCAAAATTTCAATACTTCTTTATAGTTAAGAATTGTAGTTATTTTGGGGAACAATCACACGGAGTTAGTTATCAATGTAGATAAACATATTTAAATCCATACTTTGGGTATAAATAACTAGTCATATTAGCGATTTATTTAGCCTTGGCATTGCTCAATCAATGAGGTAGTGCGAACTTTTGTTAGCTATAATTTGTAAATTTTTAATTTTGAATTATTAAAATATGATTATCAGAGCTTTACTCAGTTTCAACTATAAAATTATCAATCGTGTCTTTAGCATTGTTAGCGGTTCATTAAAAAAAATTGCACATTCCTCAAATCGCAAGAGAACAATACAATTTCTTCTTCTCTTTACATTTATGCTAGCGATGACAGGATGTAATTTTTTTGGTATCAACTCAAGTAAAGAACAACTCCCGGTCGTATCCCCACTCACACCACCAAAATTACCAGACTGGATTGAACAAATTAGTCCCATTGGGGATGCGAAATCTCTTAACCAAATCTGCATCCGCTTTAAAGAGGCTTTAATCCCAGTTGAAAGTCTTGACAGTCCAGAACAGGAAAAGTTGTTACAAAAATTTGCCCTTTGGCCGCCTTTACCCGGTCAATTTCGCTTTTTAACACCGCGTATGGTGGGTTTTCAAGCCGAGAAAGCATTGCCAATAGCGACAAGATTTCAAGTTACCCTCAAAACAGGTTTAACCGATTTAAAAAACCATCGCTTAGACAAAGATTTACCTTGGACTTTTAATACCGAATCTATAAATCTGACTAATTTACCCGGTGTTAATCCCATTGAGAAAGCTGATATAGAACCAATTGATTTACAACAGAAATTACAGTTTACTTCCAATGTCGAATTAGATTTAGCTTCTGTACAAGAACATTTGCAGTTAATTCCTGAAGGAAAAAATAAGGGTGTAGGCTTCAAAGTCGAATTAAACAAAGAAGAAAAACCAGTAAAAAATGAAGAAGACTCTTTAGAAAAATTTGATCCTTCAGCCCGCAACTGGATTTATAATCTCATTCCGCAGCAAAATCTCGAAAAAGCAACTAGTTATCGCCTGGTATTTTCTCCAGGAATACGTCCTGCTTATGGCAATCTAGCTACAGAGAAAGAATTTGCCAGTAAGTTAGCAACTTATTCGCCTTTGGCATTTCAAAAAATTAACTATTACGGACAGCCGGATTCAGGCGGAACCTATGGAAGATTTATTAAAGGCAGTCCGCAGCTAGAATTTAATAACGTTTTATTAGCAGAATCAGCTAAAGAAAATATTACCATTAATCCAGCACCCAAAGAAATTTCCAGAATTTTGCAAGTAAATGATGAAGATAAAATTGTCGGCATCAATCCTTATGCGCTAGAACCCGCCAAGACTTATACAATTACTATCGGCGCTAATCTCAAAGATAAGTTTGGACAGACTTTAGGTAAACCCGTCACATTTAAATATGATACTGGAGATTTAGCTGGGGATATTTGGGTACCATCAGATTTGAATATTTTCCCCACAGGTAAAGATTTGCAGCTAAATATTAGTACGGGAAATCTACCAGAATCTAAGTACAAAGCAGCTTATCGAGTAGTTAACCCAACAGATTTAGTTTATTTTAATAATAGTAGTGATTTATTACCACAACCTTCTGATTGGCAAAGCTTTAAGGTATCGGGTAAGAAAAATCAATCAGTTGACGTTGCTGTTCCTCTGCGGGAAAAAATCAGTGCAGCTACGGGAATGTTAGCTTATGGAGTGCAAGCCCGCACTAATAAATATCAGGAAAATGGTAAGGAACTATGGCGTGAACCTACAACTTATGGCATGGTTGAGTTGACGAATTTGGGCGTATTTACTCAGTGGTTTCCTGAGTCAGGTTTAATTCGCGTCAATCATCTTACAGATGGTTCGCCAGTTCAAGCGGCTGCTGTGGAAATTTATCAATCAAAATTACAGGCTAAATCTCGCCCTGAACCTGTACCTTGTGCAACAGGTAAAACTGATGAAAATGGAACTTTGGTAATTACTCGTGAAGGATTACAGCAATGTTATTCGGGAAATGAAAGTTCTAGTAAATCACCACAATTATTAGTAATTGCCCGTGAAAATCAAGATTGGGCATTTTCCAGAGTTGAGGAATATAGCGGCGTTTATGGATATGGTATCGATGCGGGTTGGCAAGATGGCAAACCAGAATCACGCGGGGTAATTTTCTCGGATAGACAGTTATATCAACCGGGTGAAAAAGCTTGGTTAACTGGTTTCGCGGACTATTTACAAAATAGTGGAATCCAGCAAGATAAAAATGCTGTTTACCAATTAACTTTGGTTAATCCTGATGGGCAAAAAACTAATTTAGGTACGCAAACGACAAATGAATTTGGTACATTTTCTCTGGAACTGCCAATCAAGACTACTCAGCGTTTAGGCTATTATACAATCCAGGCTAAGGCTAAGAACGGGCAAGAAATTTCTGGAGAATTTCGGGTAGCTGAGTTTAAGCCACCCAATTTTAAAGTCGAACTCAACTTAGATAAAGAATTTGCTCTCATTGACGAGAAAGTTAATATTAATGCTACAAGTAATTATTTATTTGGTGCGCCTGTAGAAGGTGGAGAAGCAAAATATTTTATCACTCGCCAGCAGGCTGATTTTATTCCTAAAGGTTGGGAGGAATTTAGTTTTGGTAGGCAATGGTTATGGCCGGAAGAAACCCCCACTATATCTAGTGATGTATTGCAAACTAGTACCCAGCTAGATGCTAATGGTAAAAGTAGTCAAACTGTGAATGTGGCTAATGATTTACCATATCCGATGACTTACCAGGTGGATGTACAAGTTGCAGATGTTTCTAATCTGTCTGTAGCGAATTCCAAAACTTTTACAGCCTTACCAAGTAATCGCCTTATCGGGTTAAAAAGTAATTTCATCGCTGATGCTGGGAAGGCTTTCCCTATTGAAGTAATTGTTACTGACCCTACAGGAAAACCGATAACAGGTCAACGGGTACGGCTGGAATTACAACAAATTAAATACAGCAGTGTTACGCAATTAGTGGAAGGTAGCCGAACTCCAAAAAATCAAGTTGAATATAAAACAGTAGGACAAACAGAAATTACATCTGCTAGCAATCCGCAGTCGGTAAATTTGACAGCACCGGAATCTGGTTCATACCGGATTAGAGTTAATTTTAGTGATGCCAAAGGCGAATCAAGTGCTACAGATTTACAAATTTGGGCAACTGGAGAAAATCCTGTATTTTGGGGTTCTAAAGAAAAAGATGTCTTAGAAGTTAAATTAGATAAAAAAGAGTTTAAACCTGGTGAAACTGCTACTGTACTAATTCAATCTCCCTATCCGGATGCAGAATTGTACTTTGCTGTGATTAAAGACAAACCCATTTATCAGCAAATTACCAAAGTTCAAGGAGGCACACCAAAAATTCAGTTTCAAGTCACGCCAGAAATGCTGCCCAATGCAGCCATCGAAGCTGTCTTAGTCAGGCAAGGTAAACCGATAAACCAAGTGGAAGCGGGAAGTTTAGATAACTTGGTGAAGATTGGTTTTACACCTTTTAAAGTTAACTTAGAAGATAAGTATTTAAAACTGCAAGTTAAGCCAGTACAAGCATCATTAGAACCTGGTGCAGAGGAAACGGTACAACTGGAACTGAAGGATAATCAAGGCAATCCCACCAAAGGACAGTTTACAGTCATGGTGGTAAATGAAGCGGTGTTACAACTTTCTGGTTATCGTCCGCCAGATTTGGTAGATACAGTTTATGCAGAACAGGTAATACCTACCCGCTTTAACGATAATCGCGCGGATGTAATACTACAAGCACAAGATGTAGCTAAACCCAAAGGTTGGGGTTATGGCGGTGGTTTCTCAACTGGTGCAGCTAATACTCGCGCCCGCACAGACTTTCAAGCCTTAGCTTACTACAATGGTTCTGTTCTCACCGATGCAAATGGTAATGCACAGATAACCTTTAAACTTCCAGATGATTTAACTACATGGCGGGTGATGGCTGTCGCTACCGATGGAAATCTCCGTTTCGGGAATGGAGACGCGACGTTTATTGCTACCAAGCCACTGCTAACTAATGCCATCTTGCCACAATTTGCCCGTCCAGGCGATCGCATCCTCGCTGGTTTATCTGTAACTAACAACACTGGGAATACCGGAAATCTCTCAATTAATGGCGAACTTAGCGGTAATGTGAAGTTTGCTGACAAAAACCCCACAGCGAATTCTTTGCAAACCAAAGCTGAATCTGCAACTCATGCTTATCGCTTTCCAATGGTGGCGGATAGTGTGGGAGTTGGTAAAGTTCGCTTTACCACCCAACTAAATGGTACAGCCGCAGATGCTTTTGAAGTTCCTTTGGAAATTAAGCCAATTGAAATTACAGAACAAGTCGTTGAAACTGGTGTTACTGAAAAACAGGTAAAAATTCCCTTGAATGTTGATAAAAATACCTTCCCTGATGCAGGAGGTTTAGATATTCAGTTGGCGAGTACCTTAATTCCAGAGATTCAAGCACCAGCAAAGCAGGTTTTAGAAGATAATGATTTGCCGTTTACAGAACCTGCTGCAAGCCAGTTAATAATTGCTGCCAATCTGCAAACTATTACCCAAAAATATGGTCAGGCATTTTCAGAATTTAATCCTAGCCAACAGGCAAAACAAGCCATTGAACAATTGCAAAAACTCCAAATAGCCGATGGTGGTTTTACTGCTTTCCCCAAACAAGAAAAATCTGACCCTTGGATTTCTTCTTATGCAGGTGAATCTTTGGTTAAAGCCAGTCAGGTATTTCCTAATTTAGTCGATTCTGCAATGCTGTCTCGCCTCAAAACTTATCTGCAAAAAGTTCTCGCGAATCCTGGAGAATATGATTTTTGTAAACAAGTACTATGTAAAAGGCAACTGCAACTTAATGCTTTAATCGCTTTAGCAGAACTTGGTGATAAACGCAATACTTTCCTTGCAGATATTTATGAACAGCGCAATAACTTTGATTTAGTAACTCAAATTAAATTGGCGCGATACTTATCCCAATTCCCTGAATGGCAAGATGAATCTCAACAATTAGTAAACAAGCTGCAACAGAATATTTATGAAACTGGTCGCACTGCAGTTGTCAGTTTCCCAGGTAATTGGGGTTGGATGAGTTCATCTACTGCGACGCAGGCTGAAGCTTTACGCTTGTTTATTGCCAAACAAAGTAAACCCGAAGTTGTAGATAAGTTATTCCAAAGTCTTCTCGCATTGCGACGCAATGGCACGTGGCAAACTAACTATAATAATGCTCAAGCCTTAACAGCTTTAGTAGAATATAGCCAACTCCAACCCACGCCGCCTAATTTTGTTGCAACAGTGCAATTAGCTGGTAATAGGTTAGGAGAAAATCGCTTTGAAGGTTATAAAAATCCTAATTTACAACGAAATGTGCCGATGAATCAATTACCTCGTGGTCGTAATGATTTAACGTTACAAAAAGTAGGTAATGGCACTTTGCACTATCTGGTTGCTTATAATTATCGCTTGCAGGGAAATCAACCAGGAAGATTTAATGGTTTACGCATAACACGAGAAATTAGTCAAGTAAATAAAGAGAAAGTTTTACAAAAAACAGGTCTTTACGCGTTCGATAAACCCTTGACTTTAGCCTCGGGACAGGTGTTTGATATTGGTTTAGAAATCATTGCCGATCGCCCCGTGGATCATATAGTGATTAAAGATCCCCTACCATCAGGTTTTGAGGCGGTGGATGCAAGTTTTCAAACTACCACAGCCGCATTACAAGCAAAAGCCGATAGCTGGGAACTTGGTTTTAGAAATATCTACCGCGATCGCATTATCGCCTACGCCGACCACTTAGAACCAGGAGTTTATAGTCTGCATTACTTAGTCCGTTCTGTTACTCCTGGGACATTTTCTTGGCCTGGTGCAGAAGTTCATTTGCAATATGCACCAGAAGAATTTGGGCGTACTGCTGAGTCTACAGTAATATTAGAGGAGCATTCCTGATGTGTAATCTTCTTTTATCGGACTGACAAAAAATAAATTATCCCAAATTATTTTTACATTTGTAGAGGCGCTGTGCGCCACTACGATGAGATATTTTTTTTGCTATAAGTCCCTAAGGAAGATAACTTAATCCGCCGACTTTCACGCGATAATGGTAGTAAAACTGGTGCTTGACTTTGAGCATTGCTTTCTTTAAAGCTTTCTATTACCTGAGATACTTGTGCAATTGTCGGTGCCTCAAATACGCTACGCAAAGGTAACTCCACATGCAAAATATCGCGCACTCTAGAGACGAGCTGAGTTGCCAGTAATGAATGACCACCTAATTCAAAGAAATTGTCATAAATTCCTATCTGCTTAAGTCCCAAAACCTCGGCAAAAATTTTTGTCAACGCTTCTTCCACAGCAGTTCGAGGTGCGAGATAATTTTCAGACAATTGGGGTTTCATTGCATCATAAAATGCTCTTAAAGCGCGGCGATTGACTTTACCATTAGTTGTTAAAGGTAAAGACTCTAATACTATAAAAGCTGATGGCATCATGTACTCAGGCAGTTTTTCTGCTATATAAGTCTGCAACTGTGGCACTAATTTACGCGCAGCTTTGGCTTGTAAGGGATTATTTGCGTAAGATTGCCAAGGACGAGAGTGAGCCGTACTATGTGGAAAAATAGCTCTATTAACTATTTCATCTTGCCGTACAAAAATCACATCATAGCATCCTTCAATACTTGAATTTGACCAGGTAATATCAACTTTGTAAGGTACATCCAGTGTATAAAAATCTTCTGGTTCTATTCCGATATTTTCGATTTCTTGCAAAGCTTTACGAATTTGACCTACAGTTTTAAAACCTTCTACATCTGATAGCCATTCGGCTGTTTTAACTGCTGCCATAACACGCGCATTAGGTACATTATTAATACATAATGCTTCTGGTTGATTGTCAATTAATAACTGACGCACTGATGACACTGTTAAATTATCTTCATACCAGTTTATTACCGAATAATTTCCAGTATTATTAATAGTTTTATGAGCAATATGAATAATCACATTGTATCTAAATTGAATTAGCTCATTGCGATCGCGTCCGCGTAAAAGTTGAATTTTGACATCGCTAATCTGGGGAAAATATTCCTTTATTGCCCTAAAAAAAGCTGGGTCAATCACCAACTCTGTTTCTTGAAAAATTTGCATTTTAACCCGTTGCTGCAACTCGGAACGGGTAAGGGAAGGTTCAGCTTGATAGAGTTGAACTGATGCATGAAAAGCTTGTAAAAGTGGCAAACTACGCACATCCCCTATGAAAATAAAGCCACCCGGAGCAGTTGCCCTCACAGCACCTTCTAAAACACTAATCAAATAATCAATAGTCGGAAAGTATTGTACAACTGAGTTCAGAATTACTACATCAAAAGCTGCTGTTTCTACTTTTTTAAAGTCAGTAGCCATTTGCTGATAAAGTGCGACTTGCGGTATTTTTTGCTTTTCTAACTGCTGCTGAATGTAGTTAAGTGAAACTAGCGAAAAGTCGGTTCCACAGTATTGAGTGCAGTGAGGTGCAACTCTGAACAAAATTAAACCTGTTCCGCAACCAATTTCTAATACTCGCTTAGGTTGCAAAGCCAAAATTTGCGCTACTTGATTATTCACCCACTCACGCATTTGCTCTACTGGAATAGGCTGATTTGTGTAACTACTGTTCCAACCGACAAAATTGGATGTTGCATCTGAATCAGCCGCAGGTTGATTATAAGTTTCGTTATAAAGCATCTGCCATTGCAAAACCTGCTCGTTCTGCAATTGCATTAATTGCATATTCTCCTGTTCACTGTTATATTCAGTCGCTACGACATAAGCTACTAAACGCTTTTCTTCTTCATTCTCACAAATTAATACTACAGTTTGCTGTACTCCTGGATGCTGACTCAGCACTGTTTCAATTTCGCCCAACTCGATGCGGTAGCCACGGATTTTTACCTGCTCGTCAAGGCGGCCTAAAAACTCAATTTTGCCATCTACTCGATAGCGGACTAAATCACCTGTTTTATAAATTCGGGCTTTTAACTTATTAGTAAAACTATGATAAATGAAGGATTCAGCAGTTAAATCAGGACGGTTTAAATAACCTCGTGCCAATCCATCACCACTTATATATAACTCTCCTGAAGCGCCTATGGGTACTGGTTGTAAATGTTTATCTAATATATAAACTTGGGTATTAGCGATCGCACTACCAATTACAGGTACTAAACTATCTTTATTCTTAACAGAAATCTGACCAGAAGTTGTAACAACCGTGTTTTCAGTAGGGCCATAATTATTAAGTACTTGGAAACAGTGGGAAACTAAAGGATATTGATTGAGTTTGTCTCCACCTGTAAGCAATATTCGTAAAGCTGCATCTTCAGGAAAATCTAATAATAAAAACTTCTCTGCTATCGGCGTTGGTAAGAAAGAAATTGTTATTTGTTGTGATATTAACCAATCTCGCAGATATTCTGGCGATCGCCTAATTTCATCATCTACAATATAGATGCTTGCTCCAGCACTAAGATAAGGCCAAATTTCCCAACTGCAAGCGTCAAAGGCAACCCCGGCTATCTGCGTTACTCGGTCAAGAGGTGAAACTGCAAAAGCTTTTTGATGCCAAAAAACCAGATTTAATAATCCTCTATGTTCAATTTGTACGCCTTTAGGCTTTCCTGTTGAGCCAGAGGTATAAATTACATAAGCAAGATTGTCTGCTGCAACTTCACTAGGAAGATTATCTTCAATTTCTTGAGCAATAATTTCATAATTTTTATCTAAACAGATTATATTTGAATTACTATTTTGCAAACTTTCAAGCCATTGCTCGTTAGTTAATAAAACTGAGACTTGAGCATCTTCAATCATAAAATTTAAACGTTCAGATGGATAGCTTGGATCTAGAGGCACATAAGCTCCACCTGCTTTCAGGATGCCCAACATCCCAATTACCATATCAAAAGAGCGTTCTACACAAAGCCCTACTAAAACTTCGCTTTTAACTCCTAATTTTATTAGATAATGTGCAAGTTGGTTACTACGTATATTTAACTCTTTATAGGTGAGTTTTTCATCACCAAATACTAGTGCAGTTGCATCAGGATTATGTTCTGCAACGCTCTCAATTAACTGATGTACACACTTATCTTGTGGATACTCTAACTGAGTATCATTCCATTGAACTAATAAAGTATTTAGCTCATTTTCACTTAAAAGCAATAATTGTGCAATTTGTTGTTCTGGATTGGCAACTATACCCTCAAGTAATATTTGGAAGTGTTCTAACATCCTGGTGATAGTAGCATCATCAAATAAATCAGTGCTGTAAATTACAAACCCACTAATTCCTTCTGAACTATCTACCCATAAACCATTTTGAGTATTTGGTTCCCACAGGTGGAACTCCAAATCAAAGCGTGTTGTTTCCGTATCAAATGGTAGCGGACTTAAAGTTAAACCAGTTAAATCTAATGCTGATATCGGCGCATTTTGCAGAGCAAACACCACTTGAAAGAGCGGATTTTGATTCAAATTACGCTCTGGATGTAGTTCTTCTACGAGTTTTTCAAAAGGTAAATCTTGATGAGCATAAGCCTCTAAAGCTACCTCTTTAACTTTACTCAATAATTCTCGAAAAGTTAGGTTTCCTGATAGCTCGGTACGCAGTACTAAGCTATTGACAAAAAAACCAATTAATTCTTCAATTTCACTCCGGTTGCGATTGGCAATGGGTGAACCAATAGCAATATCTTCTTGTTGTGTATACCGATAAAGTAAAACTTTAAATGCTGCTAGTAGGGTTATAAACAAAGTTACCCCTTCTTGCTGTCCGAGAGCTAAAAGTGCTGCGCTCAAACTTTTTGATAATTGCAGAGGTTGCCTTGCACCTTGGTAAGTTTGAACACCTAGTCTTGGTCTGTCGGTTGGTAGATTTAATATAGAAATACCGTCTAATTGCTTTTGCCAGTAATCGAGTTGATTTTCTAATACTTCCCCCTGCAACCATTGGCGTTGCCAGTATGCAAAGTCTGCATATTGAATTGTAAGTTTCGGCAGAGGAGAAGGTTGATTGTTAGCAAAAGCTGTATAAAGTGCTGCTATCTCTTGAATTAACACTCCAATAGACCAACCATCAGAAACAATATGGTGCATATTCAGCAGCAGGATGTATTGTGTGTCATCCAACCACAGCAGTTTTACTTGCAGCAACGAATCAGTTGATAAATTGAAAGAACGTTGAGCTGTTTGATTAGTGAATTGTCGTGTTTGTATTTCTCGTTCGGCTTGTGGCAATTGCCGTAAATCTATTATTGGTAAAGTAATAGTTAGCGTCGGATTAATTAGCTGAACTGGTTGCCCTGACTGGATGACAAAATTGGTACGTAAAGCTTCGTGTCGTTGCACAATTTCGTTAAAAGTTTGCTCTAGCGCGGCTTTATTTAGCGAACCTGTTAGATGTAGTGCTACTGGAATGTTATAGAAAGGATTATTAGGGATTAATTGGTCAAGAAACCACAGCCTTTGTTGAGCAAAGGAGAGAGGAAGATTTTGAGAACGTGAAATTGATACAAGAGGTCTAAAACTGTGGTTATTGGTACGATTACTTGCTTTTAAAAATTCAATAATTTCTGCTTTACGCTCTTGAATTGCTGCACGCAGTTCTACTGTAAGAGTTCCTTCAGGCGCGTTACAACCAAATTTTTCACTGTCAATAAAAATTTGAATATCTAAACTGCGAAGATAAGATAATAGCTCAACTGTATTCAAAATTAAACCCCTTAGGAACAGTTGTTATTTAATAAAAAGTTGAAGGCAGAATCAACATTATTTGTAAATAATTATTTTTACCACTTTAAGCTGTTTATCAACTAACCCAGCATTTTTATCACACTTACAACATTGTATAAATCATTCTTGGGAGTGAAAGTTGGATGATTCTAACTATGGTATGAAGCTAAAAGCAGTTAACAACGTATCACAAGGTTTAGGCTCATGATATTCATGCCTCATAATTTTCTGTTTATATGGCTGGTTCAACTGCTGTCAATTGGTGTACTTGGCGGGGGGATTTACATTCTCTATGAGTGGTACGAACGAGAACTTTTAGGAACTTCATACTTGGTGGCTGGATTAGTAATGGTTTTGTGGACTTTTGGCGGCCGTTTTATCAGTTTGCCATTGCTACGTCGTCCTGGAAACGAGGAACCCAAGTTTATGCGTAGCAAAACCGTGCAGCGCTTGCCACGTCCAGATGGGAGCGTGTTGCAAGTAGAGTTTTTTGGGCCTGAAGATGGTCAACCAATTATTTTGTCACATGGTTGGGGGCCAAACAGTACTATATGGTATTATGCCAAACGACAATTAGGCGATCGCTTCCGAGTGATTGTTTGGGATCTACCAGGTTTAGGAAAATCCCCCAAACCGAAAAACAACGATCACTCTATAGAAAAATATGCCCGTGACTTGGAAGCTGTAATTGCCATAGCAGGGGATAAACCTGTTATTTTGTTGGGACACAGCATGGGTGGGATGATTAACCTGACATTTTGTCGCCTGTTTCCAGAGCAATTAGGGAGTCGGGTGGCTGGGTTAATTCTTGTAGATACTACTTACACAAATCCGGTAAAAACTTGCATTTTTAGCAATTTGGTACGTAAATTGCAGAAACCGCTACTCGAACCTGTGTTGTACCTGACTATCGTGTTGTGGCCGATTTTTTGGTTGATGACTTGGCTCTCGTATTTTAATGGTTCACTGTATATCACCGTCGAACTATCTGGATTTACCGGTACTGAAACACGCGGTCAACTAAGTTTTGCAGGTTTATTATCAGCATTGGGTTCACCTGGTGTGCTGGCTCGTGGCACACTGGGAATGTTGAAGTTTGACGAAACAGAAACACTTGCAACTATTAATGTGCCTGTATTGGTAATGTGTGGGTTTTCAGATATAGCAACTAAACCTGTAGCGAGCGATCGCATGAAAGCAGAATTACCTTACTCTGAAAAAGTTACCCTAAAACCAGGTGGACACATGGCATTAATGGAACAAAACCAGCAGTTTGCCGAAGCAGTCAGCGCATTTTGTACTGGCTGCTTATAGCTGCGATCGCTACTGAAGCTTATTTAAAGGCTAGATGTACTTAGTAGAGTTTTGCGTAAAAGCGTAGCGTTTCCAATACAAGCCGACGCATTAACAATACAAGCCGATGCATTAACAATACAAGTCGATGCATTAACAATGCAAGCCGACGCGTTAACAATACAAGTCGACGCATTAACAATGCAAGTCGACGCATTAACAATGCAAGCCGACGCATTAACAATACAAGCCGATGCATTAACAATGCAAGCCGATGCATTAACAATGCAAGCCAACGCATTAACAATGCAAGCCAACGCATTCATTAGACCTCTTGGCATTTGTGCTTTTTACAAGAGGGGGAAAAGGGTAAAGGTTAAAGGGGAAGGGGACAATACAGAACTTTTTCCCCTTCCCCCTTGCCCTTTTCCCGACTTATGCAAGAAGTCTATTGTCATTGCAGGGTATTGCCAAATTTAATTCGCTACGAATTAAGGAAATGCTGTACTTAGTACCTTTTGATTAGATCCGAAGTAGAGATCGCCCAATTCTTCCAAAAAAACATCCGCTTGGGATTCTGGATTAAGGAAGTAGGAATGGATGGGAAGGAGTTCAGCGCGAGGGCGGGTTTCTGATGAAGACACAATCTGCTCAAGCAAAGTCAGGTAGTTTTCAGCAGTAGATTCCCAAGTGTACTTCTTCAGTACTCGTTGCTGACCAGCTTGGGCAAAATACTCCCATTCGTTAGCATCACATAGCAACCGCTCCAAGCCCCGTGCAATATCAGCAGTATCTTCAGGGTCAACGAGTACGCCATATTCCTTATTTCCCTGTTGCAAGCTCTCACTGGGGCCACCATTCTTGGTTGCTACCACTGGTAAACCTGCAACTGCTGCTTCTAAGGGAGCAAGCCCAAAGGGTTCATAGAGTGCAGTCAGCGCGAACACCGAGCGGCGTTTTACCATAAACCGATAAGCTGCTGCCAGTGACTCTTGAGACTGATCTGACAAGCCAAAGGCACTCACCTTGCCCCACAAGTCGTTTTCTTTGATTACTTCTCGAATCGGAGCTAATACCTCTTCAGCCGTGCCATCACTAGTTTCCTCTCGTAAAGGATCGTCCAGCCCCCCTGTAAGTATCACCAAGTTAGCTCGTTCCTGAAGTGTTGGACTCATTGCGAAGGCTTGCACTAGCCCTAATATATTTTTTTTAAGCTCTAATCGACTGGATGCTAGGATGACAGGCAAATCTCGACGGGCTTCTGCAATGTCTCGTGCCAATCGCTCTTGAATGAACTCTTCGGTAGCCTCCTCGTTTTCGTAACGCGCCTTTGCACCAAAAATCGAGAAATCTGCTCCCGGTGGAATCACTGCAAAACGGTTGTCATTGTCTACATCCACTGCACCACTATAGACTCGATGAGAATACTGTTCAAAGCGTTCTTGTCGTGTACTGGTGATATTAATAGCCGAACGATTCATGCTCAGGCGTTCGGCTAAGATGCGATATCTGAAATAGAATTGCTCGTCTATTTCTGTGAGATTTTCTGGGGTAACTTCCAGTTTGTCCATCTTTTGAGCGCCGAGAGAATGAGCAGTAAAGGTAAAAGGTATGCCTGTCTCATTTTCAATGAGAACGCCACACAATCCTCCATCGCCGTAGTGAGCAGTCATTGCATCGGGTAAGCTACCTTCCTGTTGATAAAATTTCAAGATGTTGGGTACCCAATCAGTAACCAGATGAGGCCATAACAACTCTTTAGAGAGAAATTCTTTTGGCCCTGCTGGTAAGCGGATAATGCGGACGTTATCGATCCCTGCATAAGTGTCAATCACTTCGGCAAACTCTGGCCACTCCGGGTCAATAATTTGACGAGTGAGAATATCAACTTTATGACCCATTTGAGCTATAGCTATGGCGGTTTGCTTAACGTAGATCAGCTGACCCCCAAAATCTGGGTGTTTCGTGATGTGACTATTGCCTGAATCAAAATTGCCTTGAGGGTTGAGAAATCCAATATGCATAGCCCACTTCCTAATACAGGTTGATTTCTACTAGAGATTTTTGCCTGAAGACGGCAGCATAACAGCTTAGTGAGCTTGTTAAAAACTGCCAAGACTAAAAAACGCAGGTAGTGAGGCTGTAGATAAATACCATGAAAAAGTAAGTCAAAGGGCTTTTATTGATTCCCTTTAACTTAAACCCAGCCAGCCAGTTCACGCCTTTTCCTAATGTTTAAGTTAATCGCTCTGCGGCGATCGCACATATACCGAATGACATAAATGATAAGTTAAAATTCAACGTCTTCTCGCTTTTGTCCCGTAGCTTGAGTTTTATCAGCACCTTTTGCTGCCCAAAACATTGTATCAATGCACTTAGCAAGTTGTTCAATAGTTGGTGCTTCAAACAAATTGCGTACAGTTACATCTATTTGAAAGGTATCTCGGATTCGGGAAATTAACTGAGTCGCCAGTAGAGAATGACCGCCCAATTCAAAAAAATTGTCATGAACGCCTATCTGCTCTTTTCCCAAGACTTTAGCCCAAATTTCTCCAAGTAACTTTTCAACTTGCGATCGCGGCGCTACATAATCATATCTATCGAAAGCTACTATATTGGGTCTAGGTAAAGCACGACGGTCTATTTTGCCATTAGGAGTTAATGGTATTGATTCCAGCATCACATAAGCTGTTGGCATCATGTATTCTGGTAACTTTTCTTTCAAGTATTTACGTAGTACAGATGCTAAATCTGATACTTTTACTACATTAAGAACAATATAAGCCACCAAATACTTATTATCAGGTATATCCTCATCAGCAATAACCACTGTTTCTCTCACTGCTGGATGTTCACTCAACACCGCTTCAATCTCTGATAATTCAATGCGGAAGCCACGAATCTTTACTTGATTGTCAATCCGTCCTAAAAATTCAATATTGCCATCTGGTAAATAGCGGGCTAAATCACCCGTTTTATAAAGACGTGTTCCTGAATTATTACTAAAATGATTTGTAATAAATTGTTCAGCAGTTAATTTAGAGTGATTGAGATATTCTCTTGCCAGACCCTCACCACCAATATATAATTCGCCAATAACACCAATAGGTAAAGGTTGGAAATGGGTATCTAATATATAAATTTGTGTATTATTTATCGGGCAACCAATGGGAATAAATGAAGTTGATTCTGATAATTCTTGGATATAATAATAAGATGAAAATGTTGTATTTTCTGTAGGCCCATAGACATGAACTAAATGCTGTGGCGCACCATGTTGTAGAATCTTTTTAACCCATCTTGAGTCAACAATCTCACCACCAAATAGTAAATATTTTAATGAAGCAAAAGCTTGCGGAACATCTCTGGCGATCTGTTGAAATAAAGCTGTTGTCAAAAACAAGATATTAATTTCTTTTTGCTGTAACTCTAATGCCAATTCGTGAGCCGAAATAATTACATCTTTGGGAACACTTATAAGTTGAGCGCCGTTAAGTAGCGCTCCCCAAATCTCAAATGTTGCTGCATCAAAAGAAGTGTTTGAGGCTTGTGCTATTTTATCTGATGGTGATACTTTTATATAATTTGTATTGCACACTAGTCGATTTACAGCTTTGTGAGTTATAGCCACTCCCTTGGGTTTTCCTGTAGAACCAGAAGTATAAATAACATAAGCTAAATTGTTAGATGTAACGCTAGTTTCAAGATTATTTTTATTTTCTTGAGTAATAATTACCCAGTCTTTATCTATGCAAACAATTGGATTCAAAAAGCATTCAAAAGACTTGAGCAGCCTTTCTTGTGTTAGCAATACTGAAACTTGTGCATCTTCCAGCATAAACTTTAGGCGTTCTTGAGGATAGCTTGGATCTAAAGGAAGATATGCTCCTCCTGCTTTCAGAATGCCTAATAAGCCAACTATCATTTCTATAGACTGTGAAATGCAAATACCTACTAATTTTTCTGAACTTACCCCGAATCTTTGTAAGTATTGTGCTACTTTATTACTGCGTATATTCAACTCTTGATAAGTCAGTTGCTCGTCACCAAATACTAATGCTATAGAATCAGAATGATGTTGTACCTGCTCTTCAAACAATTGATGGATACACTTATCATCAGGATAATTTGCATTAGTGTTATTCCATTCGACTAATAGCTGATGTAGCTCCGCTTCACTTAAAATCGGTAAATTTGCAATGCGTTGTTCTGGATTTGCAATAATGCTCGACAACAGAGTTTTAAAATGATCCAGCATCCGATTAATGGTAGCTTTCTCAAACACATCTGTGTTATAAACTATTACGCCACGAAGCCCTTCAGAATACTCCCAGTTTGCACCCCATAAGCTCCTGAAATCATCAGAACACTTCCATAAGTGCAATTCTAAATCAAAGCGCGTTTTTTTTAAATCAATATTCATAAAGCTAGGCGCTAATCCAGGCAATTCTAATGCTGACATTGGCGCATTCTGGAAACTAAATACTACTTGAAATAAAGGATGATAGCTCAAATTCCGCTCTGGATGTAGTTCTTCAACTAGCTTGTCAAAGGGTAAATCTTGCTGACTATAAGCTTCTAGTGTTACCTCTCTGACTCTGCCTAATAGTTCTCGGAAAGTCGGGTTTCCAGATAAATTAATGCGTAGTACTAAACTATTGACAAAAAAACCAATAAGACCCTCAATTTCGCTGCGGTTACGGTTAGCAATTGGTGAACCTACCGCAATATCTTCTTGATATGTGTAGCGGTAAAGCAAAGTTTTAAATGCTGCCAGCAGCATCATAAAAAAGGTTACACTTTCTTGCTGCGAAAGCTTTTCTAATGCATCAGTTAGCTTTTTTGGTAACTCAAAAAATTGTGTTGCTCCTTCATAACTTTGTATAGCTGGTCTTGGTTTATCGGTAGGCAAATGCAGCATAGAAATACCATTTAATTGCTTCTGCCAATAAGTTAACTGCGTTTGCAGTACTTCTCCTTGTAGCCATTCGCGCTGCCAGTGGGCAAAGTCGGCGTATTGAAGAGGCAGTTCTAATAAAAGCGGAGTTTGGTTATGTACAAAAGCTGTGTACAGTATTCCCAGTTCCCGAATCAGCACCCCAATAGACCAATCGTCGCAGATAATGTGGTGCATATTCAGTAATAGAATATGTTCTGTTTTAGAAAGCACAAGCAACTTCACTCGCAGCAATGGCCCGGAGGATAAATCGAAGGGATGTTCTATCTCTGCGTTAATAATACTATTTACTTCAACTTCCCTTTCACCATCTGGCAGTAGCTGGAGGTCTAATACAGAAATAGGTATTGTTAAGCTGGGCGCAATCGCCTGTAGAGGTTGTCCATCTAACACTATAAATGTAGTGCGTAAGGTTTCATGGCGATGTACAATTTCGTTAAAAGTCTGCTCCAGTGCCGTTAAGTTAAGTGTACCTGTTAAGCGAATTACTGTCGGCACATTATAAATAGTATTGTCAGGGAGCAACTGGTCAAGGAACCATAACCGTTGTTGGGCAAAAGATACTGGAAAGACAAAAACCTCTTCAGAAGACATATTAATCCTTATTTTAAAGTTTGTGCTTTCTCAATACAGGCTCTTAATTGTGCGGCGAGAACCTGGATATGGGGTTTTCTGAGCATGGTTAGGTGATTGCCAGGAATATGATGAATTTCCGTTCCTCCCACAGTTAGCTGATCCCAACCCATACTCGGCTCTCCGTCAGCAACGTTTAACTGAACTTTTGTTCTAAAAAGATTAATTCGCTGAGGGTAGACTTGCGGAACATAGTTGAGAACTGCTTGGCTATTGGCATAAAAAACACGAAGCATAGGAAAAATAGCTGACTCACTTAAAAGCCTTCGCTTGGATTCTTCAGATACAAAGTTGAGTGTGGTATCCTCTTTTTGGGTGAAATGCGAGAACAGATTTGTTTTGAGCGATCGCATCAATTTCTCAAAAGTAAGAAATCGAGAAGTTAAACTATTAATCCGGTTTTTACTAGGAGCAGTAATTAAATACAAATAATCGAGGAAAAAGGGCCACATATATGGCACTACTGTAGTAAAAATAAACTTGAAAGCATTACTTAAAGAAGGTAGATTGCTCTTAATTGGTGCTACAGTGTCAAGCACAGCAAGTAGAGCTACTTCTTCTCCAGAATTTTGAAGTTGTTGAGCCATCTCAAAAGCAACCCAACCTCCAAAAGACCAACCTCCTATAAAATAAGGGCCTTTCGGTTGTACTGAGCGCAATGCTTTAATGTAGTGGCTAGCCATATTCTCAATGCGATTTAGTGGAGTTTCCCCATCAATTCCAATAGGCTGTAGTCCATAAAGTGGCTGATTTATTCCCAATTGATGAGCTAATTCATAATAAGGAAAGACAACACCAAAGATTGGATGGACGCAGAAGAAAGGTGGATTTGAACCATTCGGTTGAATCGGAACTAAAGGAGACCACGCTAGAGAATCTGTTTTGGAATATAGAGCAATTGCTAAACTTTCAATTGTTTGATTTAAAAATAGGTTAGATAAGGGTAAATCACGCTCAAACTGTTTGTTTATTTGGTCTAATAAACGTATAGCTAGTAGCGAATTTCCTCCCAAATCAAAGAAGTTATCATAAATACCTACATTCTCAACATTAAGGACTTCAGCCCAGATTTTTGCCAAGGTTGATTCAGTTAGAGTCCGAGGAGCAATAAAGGTTTTATCTATTGAGCGGCTCTGAGTATCAACTGCTTTTAGTGCATAATAATCGACTTTGCCATTAGCCGTTAACGGCAGAGAATCCAGAATTACAAAAACTTTTGGTATCATGTATTCTGGTAATTTTTCTTTTAAAAATTGACGTAGTTCAATAATTGTTTCCTCCGTTGGTGGCTTAGAAACAATATAAGCTACTACATACTTGTTATCATACAGATTACCTTGAGCAATTACAATTGCCTTTTCTACATTATTATGCTGGTTTATAACTGTTTCAATCTCTGACAACTCAATGCGGAAGCCGCGAATTTTGACTTGATTATCGATGCGGTCTAAAAACTCAATATTACCGTCTGGTCGATATCGGGCTAAATCACCGGTTTTGTAAAGCCTTGCTCCTTTTTTGCAATTAAAATGATTGGGAATAAACTTTTTGGCAGTTAATTCAGGGCAGTTGAGATAGCCTCGCGCTAATCCATCACCAGCGATGTATAATTCACCTAAAATTCCAATTGGTACAGGTTGTAAATGCTGATCTAATATATAAATTTCAGTGTTAGCAATTGGGCGACCAATAGGCGGATTTTCACTTACAGATTTAATTTCAGCAACAGTTGACCAAACAGTTACTTCAGTAGGACCGTAAGCGTTAAAGAACCTCCGATTAGAACTCCACCAGCGTTTTACTATATCCTCGGAACATGATTCACCTGCACAAATAATAGTTTGCAGTGCAGGTAATGATTTTGTGGGTAAAACTGCCAAAACACCAGGTGTCAGGGTGACATGAGTAATCGCTTTTTCCTGCAATAGTTGGAGCAAAGCTTTTCCAGGTAGAAAGCATTTTTTATTTACTAAATAAAGAGTTGCTCCTATTTGCAATGCCATTACAATCTCAAAAATTGAGGCATCAAAACTCAATGATGCAAATTGCAGAATACGATTACTCGGTTGCAATTTAAAAACTTCAATCTGATTTGCTGCTAAATTAGACAGTCCTCGGTGTTCGATTAAAACGCCTTTGGGCTGACCTGTTGAGCCAGAAGTGTAGATGACATAAGCTAAGTTTTCAAGTGTTACGCAACTATTTGGGTTTTTTCGGCTATGTTGTGTAATAGCTGCCCAGTCTTTATCTATACTAATAATTTTGTTTGAGAATCTTGTAAAATTTGGAAGTAATTTTTCTTGTGTCAGCAATACAGAAACTTGTGCATCTTCCAACATGAAGTTAAGACGCTCTTGAGGATAGCTGGGATCTAAAGGAAGGTATGCGCCTCCAGCTTTGAGGATACCTAATAGCGCGATTATCATCTCTAGCGATCGCTCCACACAAATACCAACTATAGTTTCAGTCTTTACACCTATTTTTTTGATATAATGTGCAAGTTGGTTGCTGCGTATATTTAACTCTTTATAGCTGAGTTTTTGATTACCAAATACTAGTGCGATCGCATCGGGAGTTTGCTTTGCCCGTGCTTCAAATAACTGATGAAAACACTTGTTATCTAGATAACTTTTCTTAGTTTGGTTCCAATCAATTAATAATTGCTGTCGTTCTCTTTCAGTCAGCAAACCCAAATCTGAAAGACGCTGTTTTGGATTGAAAACAATACTTTCTAAAAGTATTTGGAAATGCCCCAGCATTCGCGTAATGGTGCTTTGCTCAAATAAATCGGTGCTATACACCACTTCTCCTTTGAGAGTTTCCAAGTCTCGCCACAGATGGAACTCTAAATCAATCTTTGCAATTTTGCTGTCGAAGTCGAATAACGAAAGCTTTAACCCAGGTAACTCTAGTGCTTCAATGGGAGTATTTTGCAGACTAAATACGACCTGAAATAAAGGATGGCGGCTCAAATCTCGCTCTGGATGAAGTTCCTCCACCAGCTTTTCAAAGGGCAAATCCTGATGGCTGTATGCTTCTAAAGTTACCTCTCGCACTCGATTTAATAATTCTTGAAACGTTGGGTTTCCTGATAAATCGCTACGTAACACTAAACTATTGACAAAAAAACCAATTAACCCCTCTAATTCGCTACGGTTGCGATTAGCAATAGGTGAACCGACTGTAATATCCTCTTGCTGCGTGTAGCGATAGAGCAAAGTCTGGAACGCTGCAAGCAAAATCATAAACAATGTTACATCTTCTTGGTAGCTAAGTGCCTCTAGCGCTTGAGTTAAGGAGTGTGGTAGCTCTAAAAATTGTTTTGCACCCCTGTAGGTTGGAACTGCTGATCTTATTCGGTCAGTCGGGAGATTCAGCACCGAAATCCCGTCTAATTGCTTTTGCCAATAAACTAACTGCGTTTGTAAAGGCGAACAGCCGTTTTCCCCGACTGCTTGCAACCACTCCCGTTGCCATTGGGCGAAATCTGCATACTGAATCGGTAGTTCTGGCAGGGATGAAGACATTAGACATCGCTTATTTTCTACAAAAGCTTTGTATAATACCCCCAATTCTCTAATCAGCACTCCAATTGACCAGCCATCGGCAACAATGTGATGTAGATTTAGCAGCAGCACATATTCTGCTTCATCTACTTGTAGCAGCTTTACTCGCAGCAATGGCCCGGTAATGAGATTGAAAGGATGTTGAGCCTCTGCGGTTGCGATTCGCCGTACTTGTGTCTCACGTTCTTGAGCGAAATTGCGTATATCTATTAGGGGAAGAGGTATGGTTAAGCTAGGTGCAATTACCTGCACTGGTTGCTGCTCTACCATAATAAACGTAGTGCGTAAGGTTTCGTGGCGACGGACAATTTCGTTGAATGTCTGCTTTAATGCGGTGAAATTGAGGGAACCTGTCAGGCGAAGCGCTGTGGACACATTGTAAAATGGATTACCCACTGCTAATTGGTCGAGAAACCACAATCGCTGCTGGGCGAAAGAAGTGGGGAAGACAAAAACCTCTGCTTCATCAGAAAAATTAAGTTCTTCATCAGCCTTGAGGTTACTGAAAATATACTGGCTCATAATAATATCTTTGCCAAAAAAAGAGTATGAAGACAGAGGGCTGATGTTATAAAGTTATTTCTTCCACAAAAAATACAGGACTTACGCATTGACAGGAATCTGGCTATAGGATTAATATTTGATTTTTGAAAAAGCTCCGTACATCTAAAGAGACATAAAATCAAAGGCAGTGTTTTGGATAAACCACTCAAACATCCACTGGAAATGAGAAAACGAAGGCACTAAAGCACAAAAACGTCTATTTGAGACGCTGCGCGAACGAAGTTTTAGACGAAGTAGCTAAAGGAGATACAGGGATCGTCACTCAAGGACTGGAAATTTTGCAAGACTTTCCTTTGTTGGCATTGAATCAAGCCGTACAAGGATACTAGCCGCCACTTAACTTAGCCTTTAGAAGCCGACGAAAAACGCGTAGGCGTAGCCTGCCGCAGGCATCGCTTGGAAGAAAAACGGTAGTATAGCGATGCAAGCCAGGGCGTGGACAATAAAACCGTCAACTAGCGATCGCACGCGGCAAAACTGGCGAAAGATATTTATGTGGATAAAGAGGTTAGTTACAGCAGATCAACCAGAACATTAAAAGCCGACGAGAAATGCGTAGGCGTAGCCCGCCGCAGGCATCGCTTGGAAGAAAAATAGAATTCGTTATGCATCGCGTCAAGTTATGCCAGCGATGATTAAAGCCGTCTTTGACAACCTTCCCCACTCCCCACTCATAATATGCGAACATAATTAAGTTGTAGCTGACTACCTGCACACCCGATTACTTTACTCGATTTTTCAAAATATTAGAACAATAAAAGGTGAATTGCAATGTCAAATATACGAGAAGGAATGCCCGTACTTGTCCGTCATGAAGGAGATTGGGTAGGAACTTATACAGTAGTTGATACGGCAGGAAAAATCCTCGATAAGTATGAGTCTCATTTAACTTGTCAATTTCCCGAAAATGGCCCTCATCCCTACTACCAAATCAATCGCTATAAATGGTCTGATGGTAAACAAGAGGAGTATGAATTTCCAGGAATCTATAAAGATAATAAACTTTGGTTTGACACCGATCGCATTGACGGAAAAGCCTGGGAAGCCGATGATTCGATTGTTATTTTGCAGTTTAATTATAAAACAAACCCAGAAATGAGCTTATATGAAATGATCTACATTAGTCCTGACAATAACAATCGTGCCCGTACTTGGCATTGGTTTAAAAATAATCAAATCTTTCAACGTACCCTAATTCAAGAAGAACGGGTAAGATAATAATTTCTTCCTTCAAAGATAAAAGCTCATTATTCTTCAGTCCGCGCAGGTGGTCACTGACTTGTACTGAGCGTAGCCGAAGTAGCCTGCCGTAGCACTTCGTGGAAGCAAGCTACGCGCAGCGTCTCGTAGAGAAGTGCGGACTTTGTTTGTGTAGCCACGATTGCATTTGTTAGGCTTTCATCTCCAAACTCAACTTAGTAAGGTATACACATGGCCAAAGGTGACAAAATAAACTTTTCTACTCCTAGCGGTTTCCCAGAATTTCTGCCTAGCGAAAAGCGTCTAGAATTACACTTGTTAGATATCATCCGTAGAGTTTTTGAAAGCTATGGATTTACGCCTATTGAGACACCTGCTGTAGAACGGTTAGAAGTGCTACAAGCTAAAGGTAATCAAGGCGATAATATTATTTATGGAATTGACCCCATTCTGCCACCAAATCGACAAGCTGAGAGAGATAAATCGGGCGAAACTGGTTCGGAAGCTAGAGCTTTAAAGTTTGATCAAACAGTTCCTTTGGCGGCGTATATCGCCCGTCACCTAAATGAATTAACCTTTCCCTTTGCCCGTTACCAAACAGATGTGGTTTTTCGAGGAGAACGGGCAAAAGATGGGCGTTTTCGACAGTTTCGCCAATGTGATATTGATGTAGTTGCTCGTCGTGAACTCAGCTTATTGTATGATGCTCAGATGCCTGCAATTATCACTGAGATATTTGAAGCAATTAATATTGGTGATTTTCTGATTCGTATCAATAACCGAAAAGTTCTGACTGGTTTTTTTAAATCATTGGGTATTGCCGAAAATCAAATAAAATCTTGTATTGGGATTGTTGATACTTTAGAAAAAATTGGTGGAAATAAAGTCAAGCAAGATTTAGAAAAAGAAGGAATTTCAGTAGAGCAAGCGCAAAAAATTATTGAATTTATCAAAATCAACGGTTCGGTTGATCAAGTATTAGATAAGCTTAAGCATCTCGCCCAAAATTTATCAGAAACCAAGCAATTGAGTTTAGGAATTAGTGAATTAGAAACGGTAATTGCAGGGGTGCGTAATCTCGGAGTTGCCGAAAATCGTTTCTGTATTGATTTATCCATTGCCCGTGGTCTTGATTACTATACTGGCACAGTTTACGAAACAACCCTATTAGGACATGAAGCTTTAGGTAGCATCTGTTCTGGCGGGAGATATGAAGAATTAGTCGGGGTATTTTTGGGCGAAAAAATGCCTGGTGTCGGTATTTCTATTGGCTTAACTCGCTTAATTAGTCGTTTATTAAAAGCTGGTATTCTAAGTACATTAGCTGCTACACCAGCCCAAGTAATGGTAGTGAATATGCAAGAAGATTTAATGCCCACTTATTTAAAAGTTTCTCAAAATCTGCGTCAGGCGGGCATTAATGTGATAACTAACTTTGATAAGCGTCCCTTGGGTAAACAATTTCAATTAGCAGACAAGCAAGGAATTCAATTTTGCGTAATTATTGGTTCTGAAGAAGCAGCAGCGCAAAAGTCATCGCTCAAAGATTTGAAAACAGGCGAGCAAGTAGAAGTGCTACTAGAAAATTTGGCTGAGGAAGTTAAAAAAAGGCTTATCTAAAAGTTGATTTATAAAGTAGTAACTGTCTATTAGAATTTGCCTCATATACCCTACTTATTTGGAAGTCCTTTATGAGTTTGTCGGATGTCCCTAATCTCTGGGTTCCTTTAGCACTTTTAGGTTTAATTGTTATAGCTGCTGTATTTTTCAGTCGCAGCAGTTGATATTTAAAATATTACATTGGAGGTGGAGGTTTAGTTCTATGTTTGCTGTTGTCACACTCGATACAATTCATTTGTCCCCAGGTGCGGTAGTACGCCTACTTGGAAGTTGGCAAGACTATCAAGCATTAAATCAACAACTAGGCGATCGCTCCTCTCCTCGCATTAAGTATCGAGATGGAGAAATTCTCTTGATGGCACCACTACCAGAACATGGTCGTAAAGTAAGTGTAATTGCAGATGTAGTCAAAGTTTTGCTCGATCATCTGGGACGAGAATATGAAGCATTTACTCCAATCACAATGGAACTGCCACAGGAAAGTGGTATAGAACCAGATTACTGTTTTTATATTGAAAACTGGGAGGCAATTGCAGGTAAAGATCGGATCAATTGGGGTGTTGATCCATCATCCGATTTAGTGGTAGAGATAGATATCACCAGCTACACTGATGTAAATGACTACCTGCCTTATCAAGTACCAGAAGTTTGGTTGTTCAGGAAGAACCAGCTTGTGATTTACAGATTGCAAGGCGATGTCTACACTGTTGAAACCAGTAGCCGTTATTTCCCCAACATCAATGTGTCAGAGGTAGTCACAGACTGTTTAAAACTTGCCTATGAGCGTAATACTAGCGCTGCTATTCGGGAATTGCGACAGAAATTGGCGAGTGAGAATTAAATATTTTGCGATCGCTTCTATCTGAGGACAAATGCTTATAGTGCAGAAAATCTTCATCAATGGCGACCACTTGGTAGGATAAAGTGCAGAATATCACAACCGAACTCTCAAGTAGATAGAAAAGGAATGCGTATATGGGAAAAGGGAGATTAGAAGCATTCAGCGATGGGGTGATTGCCATTATCATCACCATTATGGTGCTGGAAATCAAAGTGCCGCATGGGTTCGATTTAGCTGCGCTACGTCCCCTGATCCCGGTATTCCTGAGCTATGTGCTGAGTTTTATTTATATAGGCATCTACTGGAACAATCATCATCACCTCTTACAAGCAGTCCGACACGTTAATGGACGTATCCTTTGGGCTAATCTGCATCTGCTGTTTTGGTTGTCGCTAATCCCCTTTGTCACTGGCTGGATGGGCGAAAATCACTTTGCTGCCATGCCTGTTGCCCTTTATGGTACGGTGTTGTTGTTGAATGCGATCGCTTACTTCATTCTTACCCGCACCCTGATTTCTCACCACGGCAAGGATTCGACTCTAGCGATCGCACTTGGTGGAGACTTAAAGGGAAAAGTATCGGTGGTGTTCTATGCTGTGGCAATTCCACTCGCTTTTGTAAACTCATGGCTTGCCTGTGCATTATACGTTTTAGTTGCGATCATCTGGCTGATACCTGACCGTCGCATTGAGAAGACTCTCACTTCCTAAAGGAATTGCGGGCGTTGCTGATTCCATATATGAAAACGATTTTGCATAATACCAAAATCCTTGTAGAGACGTAGCACTGCTACGTCTCTACATCTAGATTCATACTTCAATTCAGCAACGCCGAATTGCAAGTTATATCATGTCTGCATAAATAGTTATGATTTCCACAGTCATTGTACCCCACCCCCAACCCCTCCCGAAAAGCGGGGAGGGGTTGGGGGTGGGGTTCTTCGGGTTTAATAAGTCTAAGGAAACTATTAATATAGCTAAAACGCGAAGCATCTTTATAAGATACTTCGCGTTTATGTGCTAAAAAAAAGTGCCTAATTGATTGTCCCTTTAAGCTGCAACTTTTTCCTCAAATGGTTTAAAGGTTTTCTTACTAGCACCGCAAATTGGACATTCCCAGTCTTCAGGAATTTCTTCAAAAGGTGTACCGGGTGCAATCCCAGAATCAGGATCGCCAGCAACTGGATCGTAAATCATGCTGCATTGTTTACAAATCCATTTCCGAGTTTTAGGATCTTCACCAGCAGTTCTGGTTGCTGCTTGTCCTCCGTTTAAGACTTCTAAGGCTTCAGTGTAGCGATCAGCGTGGTAATTTTCGATGAATTTTAACAAGCCAAAACGGTGTGCAGCTTCCCGAAATGTGTTGGCATGATCGGTAGATTCTTTAACTTGTTTGAGAAATTCTTCAGCCGCCGGATTGTCGCGATCGCGTTGAGCATCTGCGGCAAACTCTGGATACATCGTAGTATATTCGTAAGTCTCACCTTCAATTGCTAAAGATAAACAGCGAGATACAATTTCCCGCTTTTGTTCATCAGTTAAAGTAGCCGAATCTTCTACCACAAGTTCTGGATGTAGTAATTTAAAATGTGCAAAAGCGTGTTCGGTTTCTTGTTCTGCTGTTTCTTTAAAAAGTTTCGCTAAGTCTGTAAACCCAAGTTGACGCGCCACTTCAGCAAAAAACAGATACTTGCGATTTGCCATCGATTCACCACCGAAGGCAGCTTCTAAGTTTTGAAGTGTAGTAAAGTTGGACAAATCCATAATTTTTAATGCCTGCGAAGTGATATTTAGTGCAAAAGCACAGACTCTACAACCGGATACAGGAGCCGTTATTTGTATAAATGAAACGGTTTATACAAACTTTTTCAACCCATACAGCAGAATTCAGAATTAAGGAATAAAACACGCTTTCTACCTGGTTAACAGACGCGAGCTTGTGTACCTCACTTTCCTTGAAATCTGCTGTATTTAGCAATCCGTGTTAGCTGCTCTTGGATAATTATATTCCAGTAAAAAGCCCGACGCTTTCCGTAAAAAGTCCGAACTAATGGATGTAGCAGGCTAATTTTTACCTACCCTAACAGGACTAGTAATGCCCACGTTATTGGCTAAGGTTTTGAAACGGAGAATATCGGGTTCATGAGAATAGTTCTGATTATCTCACGCGATTCCACCATTTACACGGATGTTTTGCCCAGTGATCCACCTAGCTTCGTCGCTAGCAAGAAAGGCTACTACGTCGGCGATTTCTTGTACATCTCCCAATTTGCCAAAAGCAGCCATTTGGGCTAAACGGTCTATTTGTTCTTGTGTTTTGCCTTCTCTAAATAGTTCTGTATCGGTGGGGCCAGGAGAAATAACATTGACTGCGATCGCTTTTGCACCTAATTCTTTAGCTAGTACCCGTGTGATTTGTTCAACAGCACCCTTAGTTCCGACATAGGCACTATAAGTTGGCAGCATCATCACCGTGGTTGATGAAGAAAAGTTGATAATCCGCCCGCCTTCTGTCATGTGTTGCGCGGCTTGTTGACAAGCAAAAAAAGTGCCTTTGACATTAATGGCAAAAATCGCGTCGAAATCTTCTTCACTCACCTGAGTAATTGGTTTATAAAAGGCGATTCCGGCGTTGTTTACTAAAATATCAACTTTACCGAAGCTCTCAAGTGTTTGCTCAAATAACCGTTGGATGTCAGCTACTTTGCTAACATCAGCTTGTATGGCAACTGCCCCTACTCCCAACTTTTCAATTTCTGCAACAACTTCCTGTGCTTTGCCTGCATTACCTGCATAATTGACGACAATAGATGCGCCGTTACCAGCTAATTTTAGTGCGATCGCTCGTCCAATTCCCCGCGATGCACCAGTGATAATTGCAACCTTCCCAGCTATTGATGCCATAGATTAATCTGGTTTAATTTTGGTTAACCAAAGCAATTATCTGCTATTAAAGTACTGTACCAAGGTTAAATTTAGCGATCGCAGTCATTGGGCATTGGTTAAATAATTAATAGTTATTCTTCCCCTGCCCCCCACTCCTTAACTAAGATTCTGGAACGATCGCAACGCCATCCCTAAGATTGAGCAATCCTGAGATAATAACTTTATCTTCAGGCTGTAATCCTTCAATAACTTGGTAATTATTACCTTTAATTTCGCCTAGCTTCACTTGTCTTTGCCGAGCTACTTGTTGGGATACACCTTGAGGAGATGTTTCGGTTTCAACTACATAAACAAAAGTGTCTCCACCGACACGAGTCATTGCTGTTGTGGGGATTAAAACTCCAGGGCGCTGAGTCCAGAACACTCTAGCCCTTACCAATTGATCTGCACGCAACTGACCATTAGGATTGTCAAAAAGTGCTTTGATCAGTATCGTTTGCGTTTCATTACTGGCATTAGGTGCTATGTAAAATACCCTACTTCTACCCAGTTTTTGACCTTGTGTGTTCATGACCTCCACTGGCATTCCCTTACGCAATTGGGGCCCTTGCTGTAGTGGCACAGAGATATTCACTTCTAAAGGTCGATTTTGAGTGATATTAACTAATTGTGTCGAAGTATTAACTAAATCACCGACTTTCACCGTGATGTTGCTAACTGTGCCATTAAAGGGAGCGGTAATTTTGTCAGATTGGGGCTGTTGTATTTGAGTATTTACATTAGCTTGCTGCAAGGATTTTTCAGCCTGCAAGATGTTGGCTCGTTGTGTTTGAATCCTAGAATCAATTGCATTAAGACTAGCTCTAGCAGTGGCAAGCCTATCAGCAACCTGATTGCTAGTCTGTCGAGACACGGCTCCTTGTTCAGCTAGAGTGACAAACTTTTCGTAGTTCTGCTGGTACAATTGCACATTTGCAACGTAAGATGGTCGTTCTGCTTCCAGAGATTTGAGTGTAGCGCGGGCGTTTGCCAGTTGCATTAAAAATGCTTGAGGCACAGCGTTGTTAGGAGCGATCGCTGCTTGTGGTGTACGATTTACTTGGATAATTGGCGTTCCTTGTGCAACTGGATCTCCAGATTTGACAAGTACCTGGGTAACTTGACCTTGAATCCTTGGCTGAAGCGTGACTGAGCGCTGGGATTTTAGGCTAGCAATAAAATCTGAACTTTCCTCAATTATGCCGCTTTGTACTGTCGATATTTTGACTCTTACCCCTTGAGGTTGAGCGTTCACAGTTGAAGGTGCTGAATTTTGTGGAGTGAGCAAACGCCAAACTAGAGTTGCTCCGCCCCCTAACAATAGTAGTGCAGGTAAAAATAACCAAAGCCACCGCCGTTTTCCAGAAGGTGGCTCAAATGAGGTTTGTGGAGTTTTTTCTCCAAAATCAGTTTGAGGCTCAGGGGATGTCATGGCTTTTGAGGAAGTTAAGGAACAAATTAACTATAATTGAATCAAAATTTCATCTGTTGATATTGAAATTACTGATTTGGCATGAGGCTTTATGGCAAATCATGTGTTAGCCCATCCAAATATACAGTTTTGATAATACACCCTAAATCTATCAAAAGGTGAATCCCTAATTTTCCATCTACCTAATAGAGATACTTGGTAAGTGCATTAGAACTAACCAAAAAACATTGATTTATTTCAATTTTTTACCTGTTTTAACCACATTTATGATCGGAAGACAGTACTGCTGTGCGGCAAAACCATCTTCTATTTAAGTGAAAATAGGTGTAATGCAAGTCTGTTTCTGCTAACGTCAAAGCAGAAGCTGCTACAGACTGCGCCAAACACGGAAACGTCAAAGTACAAGCTGCTACAAGAAAAGTGGAAGTTGCGAAAAAAGCGTAGGTGTAGCCCACACTTCTCTACGAGACGCTCCGCGTAGCTTGCTTCCACAAAGTGGTACGGCTGCGCGGAAATCGAGCGACTTGCACTGAGTTTCGACTACGCGGAAATCGAGCGAAGTCGAGATTCAACTACCGCGCAGTCGTTGTGAGTCGAGATTCAGTGACCGTCGTAGACATCGCACTTCATCCCAATAAGTTATACCAATTCAAAATTCAAAATTCAAAATTAAGAAAGCCAGACAGAACAAAGGTATGTCCGTATGTATCTGTCGCATTCTTTTTTCAAAGTGGTATTATTAATCAGCCAAGAATCTTCATCTTGATCAAATTAAGTTAGTTACAACTTTGATAAAAATTGCAACACCCTGCACTTTAGAAGTACAGGGTGAAAGACAGCTATATTTAGTGTGATTCCCAGTTTCTATTTACCTCAAAGCCAATCTCGATAAGCTGATATTTCATTTACGCTGATTTCAAATGGCATCCCCTTGCCAAATGGTGGATAAACGCGGATTTTACCATTGCTAGCAAAGCGCTCTAACCTATTACCCAACTGAGCAATATTGCTGACTATATGCCAGTAAGCTACTAAGTCAGGGCAGTCAATAATTAATGTTAGAATGCTAGCATTTGTTGTGACATACCACTGACAATTAGATAACAGGACTCGAGTAATGCGATCGCAGGCTTGATAGAAGCATCTGCCTGTAGACTGTTCTAGCTCCATTTGCAGCATTCCATCCTGTTTCGTTACCTCAGATGGAGGTAAATCATCGGGAGGAAGCTGGTATAGTTTAGAAGACATAATTTCGCACCTCTTGGTTGTAGCGCGTCAAACTCTCCAGGTTTTTTTGCATATCCGAAGACGAGGGTTTGAGTGCTAACGTACCTAAATTTAATTCGTCTTGAAATTTCTTGATTTTGTCTCGACAAGTCTCCACATCACCAATAATTGAGTTTTCAATCAAATAATCTTCGTCGAAACAAATGTTTGTGCGATCGAATGGTTTTTGGTTGGGATTCGCACTATTCTGCAATAATTCAGCCGAATTAGCTTTCATTTTCTGGCTAAATTTGCGAATGAAAGGTAACGCTTCACTCACCGCCTCATCAAATGTTTTGCCAACATAAAAAAAGCGTGCCAGCACGAAATTTTCCGCACCACTAGAATTTAAGGCTCGATATTTAGCAACAGTATCCTTCAATCTCTGTAGGGAGAATGGCGGCCCACCCATCAAGCTGAAGGAATGTTTAGCAGCAAACTCGATACCATCATCACCGCCAGTGGCAACATAAACTGGTATTTGACTCTGCAATGGTTTTGGGTAAATTGTTAAGCGATCGCATTGATAATACTTGCCATTAAATGATACATCAGTTTCATATAACAGCTTGTAAATTAGGGCGATCGCCTCTAGCATCCTGGAACGGGATTCACTTGGGAGTGTCGCAAAATGCTTGTTTTGTTGGGGAAAGGGGCCGCCTTTAGCAACTCCAAATAATAATCGTCCATTGCACAGGTTATCCAGAGTGGCAATATCTTCCGCTACCCGAATCGGGTTATGGAATGGCAGTAATACCGCCGCAGTGCCTAATTCGATAGTTGAAGTCAGCCCCGCCAAGTGTGCCATTAACAGCAACATGGAGGGGCTGAGATTGGATTCACTAAAATGATGCTCACTCACCCAGGCTGACTCAAAACCTAAATTTTCTGCCTGTTTTATCAGCGTGACTTGCTCAAAGATGGCACGACGAGCATCTTGGTGATGATTATCGTAATTGCAGAAAATTCCAGTTTTCATTACTTGCGTTAATACTTTGTGCTGGCTATTCTAATGGTCGATAGGTTTGTAGTAAGCACTAAGCGTGCTTAAATATTTGACGACTAAAGTTTTCACTACAAACACATCTACTCCTCTCAATTAATGCGATCAAAGACTAATTTGCAACCCACTGTAACTCCAACCATAGACGTGGGTTATTGTGTTTGATGTTCGACATCGGATCGCGCAATAATCGCTTGGCATTCATACAGACTACCTGTACTAGACCCATGTTATCTGCTACTTCTCTGAGTATTTCTTTGTGGGCTTGCACACAGGAAATCATTTCGTCAGAGCAATAAATTCCTATATATTGCAAGCGTCTCGCAGGTCGTCCCCAGAAACAGGTAATGACTTTCACATAACACCCGTCTAGTAATTCTCCAACTTTTGGGTAGTATTCGTTGAGGACTCTTGTGAATTCTTTGGCTAAGATATCTTCAGCAATCATTGGAACTGATATTTCTGTAGCGTCCATCACGCTATTTAATATAACATAATTTTATCAATTAAACATGACAAAATAGCCCCATAAGCTTAAATTAAATATTAAATACTACAAAAAAAAGAGATGTACCTTATTTGGTATCACCTCCGATTTGCGTAAAGCATTTTTATTTTGAATTAAATATCAAAGTATTGGTTTGAGAAGATGTTTTAAAAGTAATTTTCTGTAATTTTAGGCACTTATTGATCTTCCCTACCCCACGCCAGTCGCTCCACTTGGGGAGACCCCAAGTAGAGTAAGTGGCGTGGATTTAGGGGGATCTAAAACGTTTTGTTACCAACAAGAGGATCTTTAAAATATCCTCTGAAAGCTATACAGACAAAACCCAACTTTGTGCTTTAGACAATGGCTTAAGACCCTTGTTTGTTTTGTCCAAGCAGGCGAATTTTGTTTGCAAGATAAACCGCGATTTCTAATCGGCAGGTATATTTGTAAAGGTGAGATGCCCCCAAATACTCTGATATCGAAAATTATGAATTCAAATAAAATGTATTTAATTAGCACATCTCAATATTGAATTCTAATTTTTGAATTTTTAATTATTATTATCGCGCATTGCGTTCACAAACTAACACCTCTGCTACGATATCCGGCACATTCATAAAGTCTGTAAATCCTTCAAAACCACGGATTGGTGAAATAAATGTATAGTTTGGATCGCACACTCCATTGTCATATACTTGAATAAACCATCTATCTGGAAATCCTTCTACACCTAGTTCCACGGTGTACCAACTCTCGCCAATCAGACGAGAGTTAAAGATTGTGAACCATTCTCTGTTCTCTTCTGAAATATTCCAGTCTGCCATGAGCAGTTCTAAAGCTATTTGTCCCGCATCCGTTGAAGTCAACAACATTTTTACTCCTTATTCGCAGCTTCAGTATTTGCAACTTCAGGATTGGAAACTTCAGGATATAAACCCAATTCTTTCGCTAACTCACGTGCCACAAAAAATAAAAACTTAGCACCATCTTGATTGCCTTCATGAGCAAACATAGTAGCTACTTGTAACATTGTTTCTACAAAGCCAGAATCAATCAATTCTGGTTTACTTTCCAAAACTTCTGGTTCCTGACCATTAGGGCATTTTAGTAGCTCATCAATCAGGTTAAAATATAGTTGTTGGCGTTGTTCTGACATAGTAAGTTGGTTGGTTTTAGTGAGTTTATTGTGAATAAGCTACTGTTCGATACTTTGCTGCCACAGTCTTTCCAACATTTCAACTTGTTCTTTTAAAACAGCAGCACGATGAACAAGATATCTGTCGTAAAAGAGAATTCCTAACCCAACACAAATCGGGGTTAACAAGAAGAACCATTGCAGGATAGTAGCAAATTTATATTGTTCAGCAACAGTCAGCATTTGATGAACCACATTACGATCAGAGGATTGAATGCTAGTCTGAGGGGAATGTGTACCCTCTGTTTGGGGAGCCAAGGTGGGAGCATCTATAGTAGTGTTGTTGACTTCGGAAGCTAGATTATGAGATTTTACTAACTCTAGATGTCGCTCCCAAATAATGCCAAATACTACTAGTCCTGGTGAAAGCACTGCTAAAGTAACGACGCAAACTGTAAGAACATTTAAAAGTTTGGCTTTCATCTTGGCTCTCCCTTGCTAGGTAGTATGCACCCAGTAAGAAAATATCTTTTGCTGTTTCTTTAAAGTAGCTATATATTTCTACCTCTTAAACAGTTTTGATATCAAAATATGTGTAAACGTTAATTTTCCCAATGGTTAGTTGTCAGTTATTTTTCTAATCACCACTGACTACTGACTAATGAAAAGTTACCAACCTGTTCACAAAACGTAGAATTATTCAATCAGAAATAACGCACTTAGATTCTGGAATCTGGTTTCATCCTGCTTTAAAAAGAGAGATTAAGAAGTCCCCCCTAGTTCACTAAGCTTGCGCTCAGGAATGTTGGGGGGTAGAGGGGAATCTCTGCGTAAATCCTATACGATTTATATCAGCCGCTCTCCACCAAACAGTTTACCCCAGCCCTGTTAAGATTATTAAATTCATTAGAATAGTACTCAAAGCCTGTAATCCTCACCTGATAAGTCTTAAAAAAATTCATTGGGGTATGGGTGCTAGTGTTTTTGGGACGGGGTTCTAGTCTTTTTGAGGTGGGGTTCTGGTGTGTTTGCACTCAATATAAAAGCCACATAGGCAATGGTTAAAGACTGTTTTCGATGCATTTTTGGGCTGATAAAATTTGCACTCAAAAGAAAATATCGATGTCTTTTGATAAAGATAGACTAAGAAATTAGGAAAAGCAATTAAATGTTGTGAGAGTAAATTAGATTTTCCTAACAAAGAGAAAATAATGATAAAAAATATTCATATATACAGAATTGCAAAAATTTAATTTCAACCTAAAAGATAATAGTCAGCAATTCCAAATGGTAAAATAGAAGCATGGCAAGTTACTCCTCTTCTGAAGTGAGAATTAAGGGAAACATTTGATAAAAGTTCTTTTTAAACTTTCATATTTTGTGGTTAAGTTAGAATACATAGTATATGCACTCATTGACATTAAACTGCAAAGTAAATACATCAAGGCTTATTGTTATAAGTAAATACTCTGTACTAAGATTTAGGATTTTAGGAGTTAAATAATGCGGATTGCTCAAGACATAACAGAACTGATTGGACGAACTCCTTTAGTTCAACTGAACAAGATTCCTCAAGCTGAGGGAGTAGTAGCAAGGATAGTTGTTAAATTAGAAGGCATGAACCCGGCGGCTTCGGTGAAAGACCGTATTGGTTTAAGTATGGTACTTTCAGCAGAAGCTGCTGGCTCAATTTCCCCAGGAAAAACTATTTTAGTAGAGCCTACCTCAGGTAATACAGGAATTGCTCTAGCGATGGTAGCAGCAGCGCGTGGCTATCGTTTGATTTTGACCATGCCAGAGACAATGAGCCAAGAACGACGAGCTATGCTTAGGGCTTATGGTGCTTCTTTGGAGTTGACACCAGGCGTTGAGGGAATGCGGGGAGCAATTCGCAAAGCCGAAGAAATTGTGGCTAAGACTCCCAATGCTTTTATGCTGCAACAGTTCCGCAACCCTGCTAATCCTAAAGTTCACCAAGAAACCACCGCCGAAGAAATTTGGACAGATACAGACGGGGAAGTGGATATTGTTATTGCTGGGGTAGGTACTGGTGGAACGATTACTGGGGTTGCAGAAGTACTTAAACAGCGCAAGCCGACTTTTAAAGCGATCGCAGTTGAACCCAGCAACAGCCCAGTTCTCTCTGGTGGTGAAGCCGGGCCACACAAAATTCAAGGTATTGGGGCTGGATTTATCCCCGATGTTCTCCGTCTAGAATTGGTTGATGAAGTAATTAGAGTCAGCGATGAACAAGCGATCGCTTATGGGCGACGTTTGGCAAAAGAAGAAGGCTTATTGTCTGGCATATCCTCTGGTGCAGCTTTGTGTGCTGCAATTCAAGTCGGTAAACGAAAAGAAAATGCCGGACGTTTAATTGTGATGATTCAGCCTTCCTTTGGCGAACGTTACCTCAGCACACCTATGTTTCAAGATTTGTCCTTAGAAACTGCTGGGGTGCGTTAAAGATAGTGGAAAGAGATGAGGGAGTAGCGATCGTTCGCGGTTTTTCCCTCATCTACCTTATGTCTTAGCGCTGTTTACTTAGAGGATGTTTGAAAAGTTTTCTTCTCGGTAACAAAACGTTCTAGATCCCCCTAAATCCCCCTTAAAAAGGGGGACTTTGATTCCGGTTCCCCCCTTAAAAAGGGGGGCTAGTGTGATTTTACCCCTTGCATGACCAAACTGTGAACCATAGCGTGACCAAAAGTTAACGTAATTTCAACGTTTTTAGCCAATCAAAAACCTAACTTTATGAATCAAATTATGTCCGCGTGTTTTAAATGCGAACCATAATACAACCAAAAGTTTTATTTTTGACTTGGTAAAAAATGCACAGCAAGACACACTAATTTAACCCTTAAATTTTAAACTTTCGGTCAAAGTTTGGTTCAAAATGCCCACAATATGGTTCAAAAATATGTTTATCCAAAAATTGAGTGATAAAGCGATCGCCTGAAATCTGAATTTTTATTTCTCTCTCATCGCGGCACGGTACAAATGAACTATAAGACCATGTTCCTTGCTGTAATTAAGTTTTGAGTTTTTTGAACTCCATTTATAGCTTTGAACTATATGTTGTCCTAGTACAGAGTGAAGTATTTCGTGACCGTTTGGCTAAATTATCGTTCAAATCACAGCTAGGGGGGATCGGTTAGTGCCTAAAATCACAGCCAACCACTTTTCAAACAACCTCTTAAACGGTTGCCGCAGCATCTTACAATTTTTAATTCTTAATTTTTCATTTTTAATTCCCCAAAGGGGTTGACTTCCTGGGAAACTGGAATGCGGATTTGAAACTCCGCCCCCTTACCGGGTTCTGAGATGCAAGAGAGTGAACCACCATGTTTTTCGGTGATGATCTGGTAGCTAATCGACAAACCCATACCTGTACCTTTGCCCACAGGTTTTGTGGTAAAGAAAGGATCGAACAGACGTTGCCGAATAGACTCTGGCATACCTAAAGCATTGTCTGCAATCCGAATTTCGACTTGATGATCATCAGTTTTTTCAGTGTAAATAGTAATGGTTGGAGTTGTTATTTGTCCTTGATTCTTCGCTAACGACTCCTCCAAAGCATCGATCGCATTACTCAACACATTCATAAACACTTGATTTAGCTGCCCTGCATAGCATTCCACTTCAGGCAAGTTGCCGTAGTCTTTAACAAGCTCTATACTGAGCCGATCTGACTTTGCTTTGAGGCGATGTTGCAGAATCATTAGAGTACTATCAATACCCTCATGAATATTAACGGCTTTAATTTCGGCTTCGTCCATGCGTGAGAAAGTTCGTAGAGAAGCGACAATTTGCCGAATCCGGTCTGCCCCAACTCGCATAGAAGACAGTAGCTTAGGCAGGTCTGCCAGCAGGAAATTTAGATCGATCGCCTCCGCTTCTTTTTGAATCTCTGGATGAGGAAATGGGTAATGTTTTTGGTAAAGTTCCAGCAGTCTCAGCACCTCTTGGGTATAGGTGTTGGCATGAGTTAGATTGCCAAAGATAAAATTGACTGGATTATTGATTTCGTGGGCAACGCCAGCTACTAGTTGCCCTAAGCTCGACATTTTTTCGGTCTGCACAAGTTGAGCCTGGGTTTGTTGTAGTCTGTGCAGGGATTGTGCAAGTTGTTCGGCTTTTTCTCGTTCTCGCATTTCGGATGCTTGGAAAGCTTCGTTTTTAGCTTCTAGTTGTTGCGAGTAAGCTTGTAGGTTGGTGAAGAGACGAGCATTCTCGATCGCAATCGAAATTTGTGCTATCAACAGACTCAGCACATTTACCCGTTCTGGGGTAAAAGCACCAGGAATAAAATTGTTTTCCAGGTAAAGAAGACCAGTAAATTTTCCAGAGTGAATCAACGGTACACACAAAATCGACTTAGATTGGTAAGTGGCAATATAAGCATCAAACGCAAAGCGGGAATCTTTAACAGCATCGACTAAAACCAGGTTGTTTCTAGTTCTTTCCACATAATTGAATACGGCAACTGGGAGTAAGGGTAAATTAGTTTCATCCTCCCAGCCAACAACAACGCTAACCTCGTTACCTGCAATTGTTCCTGCTGCTTCTAACATCCATTGATTTTCGTGCTTGACAATAAAGTAACCTTGTTGAGCGCCAGCATTTTCGATGACATTTTTCATCAATTTTTCGAGCAGGCGACTCAGTACCATTTCTTCTGAGAGCACCTGTGCAGCTTTCATCACTGTCATCAAGTCGAGAATGTGAGCGCCTTTAGTAGTCGTAGAGCTTGTTTGAAGAGTGTGCAGGTAATTGGTTTGTAGTTTTTCTGTGTTTGATTGCACAATCAATTGGGGATAGCGTGCTTCTAAATCTTTGACTTTTGCGATCGCACCCCAATGGATATAGGCGTAGTAAGCATTGGTCATGTATGTTTGGGCAATGGCTTGTTTACCCCATGACAAATAAAATTTAGCAGCGAGTTCGTGGGCGAGTGCTTCTTCGTTGATATACTCGTTTTGTTTGGCAAGTGCGATCGCCTGATCGTACATCTCGATCGCTTCGATTTTTTCGCCTAAAACCCGATGCCTTTCTGCTTCTACCAAATAGAATTTGTGTAAATGATTCATTGGGGCATAATCCGCCCAGTTTTGCATTTTTTCTTGATTAGCTTGGACGCGATCGAGGATGACCTTTTGTTCTGACTCTGAGCGATCGGCATATACTGCTAGCCGTACTAAAGAATCGTAAAAATGGAATACAGGAACAAAAGGCATTCCTACCACTACATCTAAATACTTCTGGGCTATAGCAAGATTCTCAATCGCTTCTGAATAATTTTCAAACCAATAACAAAGCAAAAATTTGTTCAAATATATGTAGCCAACTCCCCCGTTGTCGTTTGCTTGCTGGTGCAGTGGCAACCTGATCTGTTCATCGCAGGCTTCACCCTTGATCAAGCAGGGATTTTCACTTTTTCCCAGTAGATTTAAGCTAGCCTGCCAATAGATTTCTATATAATTAAGCGCTGTTTCTTGCTTGGTTTTATAAATAGCATCTCTGTTTCTTGCTATTTCTCTTTCAAGGACAGTTAGTTCTTTACCGCTAAAGTAAGCTAAACAGGAGTACTGGAATAGACTATAGCCTGCATATTCTAAATCTCCTGTCTCCATTCCGCTAGAGTAACCTGACAGCAAAGGCTCTAAGGTTTCTCTCAGATGCTCTTTCCAATGTCGGATAAATAGATTTACGATGAAAACTGTCTTGGCTTTGATTTCTTGAGCATTTAACTTTGACACTAGATTTAAAGCCAACTGACCAAATTTATAACCTGAATCAATATCTCCCACAATGGCACACAGAAGAAAACCATAATTGGCATAAGCAAAGGGAGAAACGGCAGCATTACCATATTCAACGGATAATTGTACTTGTTTGCACACCGTCAAGGGCAACAGTGTAGGAGCAACAATATATGCAGGAGCAAAGATACTTGACAAAAGTCTAATGGCAGCTAATTTATAGCGATCGCTCATTTGAGGTAGCTCAATTAAATCCTCAATTCGCCTTCCACTCAAAATTGCCGCAGTGTCCGCCAATCCTTGCCCAATATCTGACGCGTTCGGTTCTTGGGGAAACTCCACCCCTAACTGCTTTAAAATTTGTAGCGCTGTGTTAACCGCTTCTAACAGCCTGTTCTGCGCCATATAAGCTTGCATTTGGACTTCATACACTTTAATTTTGTCCAGTAGCGTCACAGCACAGTTTTGGACGCTCTCAAACAATCTTTGCATTTCTTCAAAATCACCGCTCAAAAAAGCTGCCTCTGCCGCTTCTGAGTGCAGTGTTAATGTCAGTTCATATTTACACTTCCAGCTTTCTTCTGCTAACAGTCCCAAACCAACTTGCAAATATTTGATGGCGGAATCGTGTGCTGTGGCTGCTTTTGCTCTTTGACCTGCGATGAGATTTAGTTCTGCAAGTTGATATTTTTCTGTTTCAGATATCAGTAAATCAGTACCGTAATTGAGTTGATTAACTAAAGCAAATATATTTTCTTTGCGTTCTTCTGGCGTCGTATTTTGTAATAGTAATTGACCAATTTTCAGATGCGTTGCTTTCTTCTGCTCATCAGGAATCAAAGAATATGCCGCTTGCTGTACGCGGTCATGTAAAAATTTGTAATCAACCTTGACATCAGTTAAGGTAACGCCGCCTAAATCCTCCTGACTAAACGCTAAGGGAATTTTGTAGTCCTGATTTAATGGCAGAATTAACCCAGCTTGAAGCGCAGACCACAATTGCGCCGCAGTTGTTAAAGAAGATGCTTCGTTAACGATCGCCAATACATCTAGATTAAACCTGTTACCAATACAAGCAGCCAGTTTAAGTACTTCTTGCGTTTCTAGAGACAGTTTACGAATATTTCTCGCCGTCAGTTCCACCACATTCAGGTCAGTAAGACCGATCGCTTGAATATGTCGGATATCCCACTGCCATACTCCTGAATGGAAATCGTATGTTAGTAAGTCTTCTTGATGTAGAGTTTTCAGCAGTTGCGTTAAGAAGAACGGGTTTCCTCCGGTTTTGTGGAATAGTAATTCTGCTAGTGGCTGACTGTGTTCTATGTGATTCAATGTATCGCCAATTAACGCTTTCACATCCGTTAACTGCAATGATGACAAGACAATGTTATTCACCACCGCACCAGAAGATTGAATTTTGGACAAACTCATCATCAATGGATGGGTAGGCGACACTTCGTTATCACGGTATGCCCCGATTAGTAATAAATATTTACGCTCAGTATCCGTCATCAATAGCTCAATTAAGTTCAGTGATGCCGAATCTGCCCACTGTAAGTCATCCAGAAAGACAACTAAGGGATGGTCTTGGTTCGTAAATACTCCGATGAATTGCCCAAAAACGCGATTGAAACGGTTTTGAGATTCTGTCGCTCCCAATTGTGTTACGGGTGGCACAGTTCCAATAATGAGTTCGACTTCGGGAATCACATCAATAATGACTTGCCCATTTTCTCCCAACGCAGTTAGCAGTTTCTCTTTCCAAACTTGGATTTGGGCTTCGCTTTCGGTGAGTAATTGCTGAATTAAAGATTGGAATGCCTGAATCAACGATGCATAAGGAATATTGCGCTTGAACTGGTCAAACTTGCCTGCAATAAAATAACCCCTTGCTCCCACAATCGGTTTATGAACTTCATTGACGACACTCGTCTTTCCAATCCCCGAATAACCAGAGACGAGCATAAGTTCGCTACTACCACCTGCCACACGCCCAAACGCAGCCATCAATGTTGCTACTTCTGCTTTGCGTCCGTATAGCTTTTGCGGAATCAAAAAATGCCCAGATTTATCTTGTCTTCCCGGTACAAAATTTTCAATCTTTCCAGTCGCTTGAAGTTTAAACAAACATTCCTCTAAATCCACTTTTAGTCCCCAGGCACTTTGATACCGCTCCTCTGCTGTTTTCGCTAGTAATTTTAAAATAACTGCACTAATTGCTTCTGGTACATCTTCCAGAACGCGACACACGGTTTCGCTACAAGGTGCGGCTGGTGTTTTGGCAATATGAGAGTGAATTAACTCCATCGGGTCAACAGCTTGAAAGGGCAAAATACCCGTCAGCATTTCATATAAAGTGACACCTAACGAATAAAAGTCGGTGCGATAGTCAACCGCCCGATTCATTCTACCGGTCTGTTCAGGTGACATATACGCGAGCGTACCTTCGAGCAAATTAGGATTGCTCAAGGTGGGATTTTCTTTATTAAGGCGCGAGGAGATACTGAAGTCAATCAGTTTGGCTTCCCCAGAATCGGGGTCAATTAAAATATTGTGTGGTTTAATATCTTTATGAATAATCTGTTGGGCGTGCAGTTCTCCTAAAATATTTGCTAGGCTAATCCCCACCTTGAGGAAAGTAAGTAAGCTGGTTGTTTGAGTTGCAATCATTTCTTGGAGCAAGCAACCTGGAATATCTTCCAAAACCAAAGCCAGTCCATGCTGATAATTCTTTAACTCGTAGGCTTTAACAATGCCAGGAATTTGCAGAAGTTCAATGATTTGATATTCGTGGCGCAGTCGCGCAATGTCTTCTAAGAGTGGATGTTCGCACAGGAGAGTTTTGACAATGACAGAGACGTTATCGGTTTCTCGCCGTCCGCGATAAATGACGGTTTTACTACCGGAGTGAAGAGTTTCGAAGAGTTGATAACCAGATAAAGTAGCTGTCATTGTTTTCTCTTGCAATATAAGCATTCTTAATATGCCCATGCAAGTTTAGCCTTGTAACATTTGTGACAAAAATCAGCATATTTTCACGAGATGTTACAAAGATTACTCCAAAATTGTATGTTGATATTTGAGAGCATCGTCGCATCTTAGCCCCCTCCTCGCTCTTCGGGAGGGGGTTGGGGGTAGGGTTTAGTACCTACTCAACAGAGAACTGCTATATCCTGTACTAATGTTTACAGTTACCTTGCTTTTGGTGTTCATGACCATGTTCATGATGATGACCATGACCGTGGGAACAGCCTTGCAAATTCTCCTTCATCAGATTGTCGCTGATTTGTTGCAAGGATTCATCTACAGCTTGTAAGCCAATCCAAGCATCAATTTTTTGGACATCAAATCCTACCTCGCGCTGTTCGCCTACTTGTAACAAAGGACGGCGAATTAACAATGGCTCTTTTAGCATCAGCGCCAAAGCGGTTTGTTCATCCACTTTTTCAGGAACCACCTCACCAGATTTTATCTTGGGAGCGGAAAGATTAAACCATTCGGCTACGGGGCGATCGCCAAAAAATGAACGCAACCGCTCAACAGTCCAAGGTTCTGTTAACAGGTTCTGTGGTATGACCTCATGTCCAGCAGCTGTGAGCAAAACTTTTTGCTTAATACCACCTTTACAGCCTGGTTTGCTATAGAAAATTACTCTTGCCATTTAACTACTCCTAATTACTCAATTGTTTGTAGTTGGCGCTTTACGCCAACTACGAACCGATGAAATTGATCCTGACGATTGCTAATTAAAAATTTCTAGCCTGATGGCTAACTGAGTCAAACTCAAATCTCTCACTCGGATCAGTTTCGCCGTAAATGTTAAAAGTCACAGTTGGTTCATCACCCACTGCTTCTACACAGTGAATTGCATCGGGAGCGAAGCTAATAATATCCCCTGGAAATAGAGTTACCTCTCCCGTCGGTTCAATTTTGTCCTGAAATTCTGGGCTATGAGTGCGCCGCCAAAAGGTATTTTTTTCCTGACCTTTTAACACCGCTACTACTCCCCACGTGCCATGATTATGAATGTTTGATCGGGTTCCCGGTGCAAATGTTACTGTTTGCACAGTCAACGGAAAACCCAATTCATCATACAGGAGTAAAACAGAGGTTCCCGTTTTGGGCGAAGGCTCTAAAATTTGACTCCGCACCCAATAGGAATTTACTATTAAACGCCTTACGATCATTCGAATTTCTGGTAGACGACTAACTTCATCATCCACATTATTGAGAACATCTTCCACCTCGGTTAAAAACCGATAAAGGCGGTAATTTTCTCTCAATAAATCCCATGCTCTTACAGATTTACAGGCTTGATACTGACCATCCCCCGTTAGCTGCCAATCCCTACCTTTCATAACTCTTAAATTGATAACGGAGAAGATTGGATGATAATGATCGGAGAGACGTTAGGAATATTATTACCTCCAGGAAGTTTAGTCGGTATGGTAATAGCAGGAATGACAGAGTTACTATTACTACTTACTCCCAAAAGAGAGTAAGAAGAATACGATGTAGATAACCAGTTGTTCATGATTGTTCACCAAAAGGGCATTGGGAATGGGACATTGGGAATGGGGCATTGGAAATGGGGCATGGGTTATTCTCCTTGTGTCCTTGTCTCTCTCATCTCCCCACTCCTTACAGACGCGATTCATCGCGTCTCTACAACGCACATCGTCTTGTCGAGATGTGCATTGATTAATTAATCATCTTCTTCTGCTGGACGTGTCAAAATATCCAGGAGAATTCCGGCTCCAAAATCATGCTTTTCGTCTATCTCTTTGACTTTGGTGCTGATTTCTTTTGCTTCCTCAATTTCTCCTAACTTTGCTAGTACTAATCCAGAAGCAGCATAAGCATTTAAGTACAATCGAATTTGTGGTTCTTCTTTGCGATTGACTAGTATAGGCTTAAGTTGCTCCCAGTCATCAGGAAATTTTTCTAGTTCTTTAATTTTATCTAATAATTGGACTGTTGTTTGTAGTGCAAGAGAATAATTATTTTTATAATAGAAAAATCTATATGCTGCTACCAATACATCTGTGTTTTCACCAGTTTTAGCTAAAGCTTGTTGAATATATTTTTCTGATTCTGATGTATTCTCCCAGTTTTGTGCAGCTAAAATTAATAAATTTTTGATGTCGTCTGGAACCTGGAACCATGAGAATTTGTTTGCATCAAGTTGCATAATAATTTTTTTGTGTGTAGAGAATAGGCAATAGGTAATAGGCAATAGGCAATAGGCAATAGGCAATAGTAATAAAGTAGTAATCATTACCAATGCCTAATGCCCAAGTTAAAACAAAGTGAGAACGTACACCAAGGTGAATAATACAATCCAAATAATGTCTACGAAGTGCCAGTAAATTTCTGTCATTTCGATGAAAGTATGATTGGTTGCAGAATATTCACCAGGGAGACGCGATCGCCACAATGCACGTAATATCAATAACAGTCCCACAAAAACGTGCAAACCGTGGAACCCGGTCATGATATAAAAGCAGTTGGCGAAAACGTTGGTAGTCAGTCCGTATCCTAAAGTTGAATACTCATAAACCTGACCACCTAAGAAAATTGCCCCCATGATTGCGGTAATTGCGTACCACAGTTGCATTCCCTTGACATTATTCTTTTTAATCGCCGTATCACCAAAGTGAATGACGAAACTACTAGACACCAGAATAATGGTGTTAATTGTCGGCACAAGTAGTTCTACTTCGCTTCCTTCTGGAGGCCAAACTGCTGTAGTACCCCGAAAAAACAAATAAGTGGCAAAAAATCCCCCAAACATTAGGGATTCAGAAGCGAGGAACGTTAACAATCCCCAGACTCTTAAATCGGGATGTTCTTCGTGTCCTGCACTGTGAGTTTCGCTTGTGGTTGTAGCTATAGTCATAGATTTTTTGACAATACGATCTACTCTGTCTGTTGTGGAAGCTTGAATAAAGAATGAAATCTGAACCAGCAAAATTTCCATTCTTTATCCAAAATCCTTGTTTAGCCAAACTCTTGAATTGTTCAGGAATTCTCAAAATTCCGAGTTTCGTGTTTTGAACTCGGCCGTTCGTGTTTTGAACTCGACCGTTCGTGTTTTGAACTCGGCCGTTCGTGTTTTGAACTCGGCCGTTCGTGTTTTGAACTCGGCCGTTCGTGTTTTGAACTCGGCCGTTCGTGTTCTGAACTCGGCCGTTCGTGTTCTGAACTCGGCCGTTCGTGTTCTGAACTCGGCCTTTCATGTTCCAAGCTTGAAGTTTCGTGTTTCAAGCTTGGAGTTTTGAGTTCTCAAATCTAATGACTAGAAGTTTCAGTGACTTTGAGTGCGATCGCATTACTCACTTTACTACCTAAGCATTAGCTGACGGCGTTGCAGATTGCTCTATTTCAAGAGGGTTATCATGACCGTAGTCATAAGGGCCATGAGTCACAACCGGCAACACTTCCCAGTTTTCAATTGCAGGTGGTGAGCTAGTTGTCCATTCTAAAGTCAAACCTTGCCAAGGATTATCACCAGCCAAAGGCCCTTTCAGCCAACTGTAGATCATGTTGATGGTGAAAGGAATTACCGATATCGCCAAAACAAATGAACCAAAGGTACAAATTTGATTGAGGTCGATAAATTGGGGGTCATACATTGCCACTCTTCGCGGCATTCCTTTTAAACCCAACTCGTGCATGGGTAAAAAGGTGAGATTCGTGCCGATGAAGGTAAGGGCAAAGTGAATCCGTGCCAAGTTTTCATTCAGCATTCGTCCGGTCATTTTGGGGAACCAGTGATAAATACCGGCATAAATGCCAAACACGGAACCACCAAACAGAACGTAATGGAAATGTCCTACTACATAATATGTGTCGTGGACGTGAACATCAAAGGGGGCTGTTCCCATTGTCACACCACTTAAGCCACCCATGACAAACATTGACAACAAGCCAATGGCGAAAAGCATCGCACCTGTGAAGCGGATTTTACCACCCCAAAGGGTAGCAACCCAGGCAAAAATCTTCACGCCAGTGGGAACTGCAACTATGAGGGTGGAGATGGTGAAGAACATCCGCATCCAACCGGGTGTACCACTGGTGAACATGTGGTGTACCCAGACGAACAAACCGACAACGCAGATGGCTACACTAGAATAAGCGATCGCTTTATAACCAAAGATAGGCTTACGCGAGTGAACTGGAATTACCTCGGACATGATGCCGAAGATAGGCAGAATCATTAAATATACTGCCGGGTGAGAATAAAACCAGAACAAGTGTTGATAAATTACAACGTTACCGCCTGCATCTGGTTTAAAGAAGGAAGTGCCAAAGTTAAGGTCGAACAACAGCAGAACTAAACCGGCTGCTAATACAGGTGTGGAGAGAAGTGCTAGCAGGGAGGTTGCCAAGATTGCCCAGCAAAATAGGGGTACTTGATCCCATTTCATGCTAGGAACCTTCATCATCAAAATGGTGATTACAAAGTTCAGCGAACCCAAAATTGAGGAAGTTCCCACCAAAACGATCGCTAATATCCACATACTTTGAGCGATTGGTGCTGTCACTAAGCTCAAAGGTGGGTAAGCTGTCCAACCAGATTGGGAACCGCCGAAAATGAAACTACCTAAAATGAGCGCACCGGCTGGTGGATTTAACCAAAAAGCGATCGCGTTCAGTTTCGGAAACGCCATATCCCTAGCACCAACCATCAACGGCACTAGATAGTTACCAAATCCCCCAATGGCGCTAGGGACAATCCACAGGAAGATCATAATCGTCCCGTGATTGGTCATGAAAGCGTTATACAGATTGGGGTCGAGTACGTCTGCATCTGGTGTTGCTAATTCGACACGGAGAGCAACAGCCATCAGTCCGCCGATGAGATAGAAGACAAACGCTGTCACCAGGTATTGAATACCAATAACCTTGTGGTCAACATTAAATGTAAAATAGTCTTGCCATTTCCACGCCTTCGGATGGGAAGCGTGGGCAGCCACCATTTCCGGTTTCTTTCCTTCTGGTGGAGTATTCCGGGGAAATTCTACCTGCGTCATATATTTTTGTCCTTTGTCCTTTGTCATTTGTCATTTGTCTTTTGTCTTTTTGTCCTTTGTCCGTTGTCATTTGTCCGTTGTCATTTGCCAGTTACCAATAACTAATGACCAATGACTAATGACCAATACTTCGACTTCGCTCAGTACAAGTGACCAATGACTAATGACCAATGACTACTGACTCTAGAGTTGCTGCACTAATGCCCATATCATGGGTGTGGGGCGCGAGAAACTCTGATGTTGATAAGTCGGCTGGATTAACCCTTTGGGTTCGCGAGTTCCCCATCGCCGGAAACCGCCAAGACGGGGACTCGCTCACTGCAACGATTTGCTTTAAATTTTGCTGTTGAGCAATCTGGTTTTCTGTGCGCCAGTTATTATATTCTTCCGGTGTGTGGACAATTACCTGTGTCCGCATTGAACCGTGATAACCACCGCATAATTCAGCACAAACTACGGGATATGTACCTGGTTTGGTGGCGACAAATCGTAGTTCGGTAGGGATACCGGGTAGTGCATCTTGTTTCAAACGGAAGTTTGGCACCCAGAATGAATGAATTACATCTTGTGCTGAAAGGTTGAGTTGCACATCAGCACCGACAGGTATGTGCAATTCCCCAGAGCTAATGCCACTATCAGGGTAATTAAATAACCAGGCATACTGTATGCCTTTGACATCAACAACTAAGTCGGCTGGTTTGTTGAGAGTTTGAGGAGACGCGCCAATACCGATTGTCGGGGCTATTGCTGGAGCAGTTGTTGCTTCAGTATCGCTTAATGTAGCTGCGATTGCAGTTCCCGACTTATGAGCAACATGAGCTGCTGAATGAGGATGACCCGCAGGCTCAAAGCCGCCCATTCGGTTAAAAACATCTACACTGTAGATGCCCAAGCCGAGAACAATCACTGTTGGGATTGCTGTCCAAAAGATTTCTAAGGGAACGTTGCCTTCTACTCGCACACCATCGCTATCATCACCGCGACGGCGACGAAACTGAATCAAAAAAAGTACAATTGTTCCTTCTACCACTAAGAAAAGTGCGATCGCAATGGTAAACATGACGTTGAAAAAACCGTCTACCAAAGGCGCTTGTAGCGATGCTTGCACTGGCATCAAAGTGTGATTCTGGCCAATCCAAATGCTGGTTGCTGTAACTACTATCCCAGCAACCAGAGTCCATAGTGAAACAGGAACTTGTTGCATACATGCTACCTGTGTAAACAGTCTTTAAAGGTACAATTTTCTGGGTTTTAGATATTAGGTATTGGTCACTCAGCATTTGTATCTATTGCCTATTACCTATTCCCTATTGCCTATTCCCCATTCACTTTTCACTTATTAACTTTCTAACGTGCAGCCATAAAAAATGGGGGAAACTTCCAGATTTTTTCCATATCTTTCCCCCAGAAACTTACAAATTATATTTCAACTCCTATGAAAAAGGTAGCCCCCTGCTCCCAGAAAAGCTAGTTGTTCCAAGAGGGCACTGTTAGACCTAATATTGATTAGGCTATATTAGCAGCAAGTTTAAATTTGTTAATAACTGACATTTTGCGATTTACGGATTTGTTTACTGTGAACTTTTTATTAGTTACAGTAAATATTTAATATTCCCCTCAAGTTACCTTGCCTAGCGCATTTGCGCTTTATTCAAACAGTGCCTCCTTGAATTAACAACAATTTTGACTAATTCCAAAAGCCTTAATTATTTAATGCAACATGGGTGTAGCAGTTCTTTGGACAAATCCGTGAACAAGCTTCACAACCAATACAATTCTCTGGAGAAGTAACTGCCATTACTTTCCGTTCAATTTCATCATCATCTTCATCGTCCACAAATTCGCCTTCTTCATTCAGCGCCTTCAAACCTAGCACATTGTAACCGCATACTTTAACGCATCTGCCACAGCCGATACATTTATCCTTGTCGATTTCCTGAGCAAATTTAGGTGTCCAAGCCTTACCGCCAAATGTCAAACCTGTTAGTTGTGCCATGAATAAATCCTCGGCAATTTTGCCTATCAATCTGTTTGTGCATTAATCATCATATTATCCTAATCTTTTATTCGTTTATATTCAAAAATTACTTTTTAGTCATCAAATTCCGATGAGTTTGAACACAAAATTACATTGTTTTTAATTTCAAATTCTAGATAATAGTTATTGATAATAATTGTCTATTTATACTGGGTTAAAGTAGCTAATTACTGCTGTGTATGGATAATTATTATTTCCAGTAGATACAAATATCTCTATGATAGTGATGATATTTTTTTTCAAATATTTTTTTAATTAGTCAGACAAATATATCTTAACAGTAGTGATTGATACAAAAAGAAATGTTCGTGAGTTACATTTTTATATATGCAATATGTATTTTAAAAGCCAACAATTATTATTTCCTTTTAATTAATCTATTTAGATAAATGATGACAAAAGAGATTATTCTTTTATATCAAGAAAGTAAAGTTAATTATGAAGGAACTGTAAACTTGGTAGCAGAATATTATCATGCATTAAATATTAAAATCATTAATAAATCAGATGAAATGTAATTACAAGAGACTTAAATGTTTTCTAAAAGCACTTTATGGTTAAAGGTAAAATGTTCATTGAGGTAGAGTTTCAATAAACCTTAAGATTATTTTTTAAGCTCGATACGAACAAATTAATCATTATTTTTATGAAATGTATAGTTAATAAATAAGTTTTATATGGCTCGTTTTTAAAGCCTTAAATAGCTTCCAATTGGATGCAAACTCAAAATATAGATGTGGGGAGTGAGTATGGTGAGAAAAAATTATTCTCGCCATAAAGATATGTGGTAGCGAGTCATGAATAAACAGGACTCATCCAGGGGAGACCTGAGCCAGACATCTCAACGATTAGAGTGGGAAAAGAGCCAAATGCCTTATACGATTCCTAACAACAGTTGCGTTGGATGTGACAACTGCCGCCCCCAATGTCCTACGGGTGCAATCAAAATAGAGAACAATGAATACTGGGTTGATCCTGGTCTTTGTAATAATTGTGAGGGCTATTATTCAAAACCGCAATGTGTAATAACTTGTCCAACTAATTCTCCGATTCCTTGGCAGGCGAAAAAGGGGAGATGCAAAGTTGAACCGAGAGATGCTAGTAGCTTAGACTTGTTTTCTAACGGTAAGAATAATCCATTTGCTTCAGCGATCGCAATTTGGGAAGCTTGTAATGTATTAGCGCAGCGAACATCGCTACATTGGGAAACCGATGAAGAAGGCTACATAAGTTACAGCCGACAAGTTAATCAAGGACGAGGTGCGATCGCTTTTCACATCCAAGATCCATTAAAAGTTAACGACAAGGCTACAGATATAGCAGCAATTGAAGAGCTTGACATCAGAGCTGCTTGCATACATCTAATTTTTGCAGCTTACGCTACAGCTTTAGAGCAACCTTGGGAGCAAGAATTTGCGATCGATGAGCGACAAATCGAGAAATATTTGGGAATGGAGAAACGCAAAGATTTAAGCAAAGCTGCCAAACTAGCTTTAATGAAAAATCTTGTCCAACAAGCTTGTTCCCTAATTATCTCCATTGACTGGCCTCAACAAGGCCGAATTAACGGATTCTCAGTTACAAATAGCCGCCTATGGCACTTAGTAGATATTCAGCACCACTTTCAAGAAGACAATCTCGGATGCAAATATCTGATTGGGCTAACTTTTAAAGTAAAAGCAGGTATTTGGGCACAATATTTCTTAAACAAACAAGCATGTAAAGAACGAACTGCATTCTATCAATACGGCAGTCTTCCCAAAACGCTGCTAACCACAGTTATGAGTATTTGGCAGCAACATGAAGGCGCAGTCCGACTAATGCTGTGGTTGCTGTTTAAAACCAAAATGGGCAAAGAACAACGTATTACCATTCCTACGTTGCTGCGTATTGCTTACGGTGAAGAAAAAGTCGCCCTTGCATCTAGACAACGGGAAGAACGCAAACGTCTACTGCGAACCTTTGAAAGCGATTTGGAAATTCTCAATCACTATGGAATGAAGCCGCTTTTCGATCCAGTTACTTATCCACCAGAAATTCAACCTTTGTGGGCGAAATTAATCGATCTTCCCGAAGACCCAGATGAAGCATTAGAATTTTGGACTAATGACGGTGGTGCTGAAACTCGCCTCACAGACACAGGCCCCCGTGGGAAGTGGAATCTGCTAATGAATGCACGGATTTTGGCCTTTGAACTCCCACCAGAATGGGAACAGCAAATTTCAGAATCAGAAAAAAAGAAAACAAGAACTGCCAAAGCCAAAAGAAAGCCCAAAGCTACAAACGATTTGCTAGGCGAGCAGATTTTGCAAGCGCGAAAAAATTTGAATCTCTCCCAAAGAGAATTGGCAAAACTCACAGGTAAAAGCCAAAGCTGGATTCGAGATATCGAAAATGGTCGTTTAAAAGCCAAATTAGAAGACCAAGTCCTATTACGAAAAGTATTAAATATGACTTCATCTTGATTCAACATTTGGAATTTAAACGCACAGGGGCGCAAATATTTTATTACGAATTTGTGCAGCATTATACTAAATACAGCATTGAATTAATTCGTAGCGAACTAAACTTAGCAATACTCTGCCTTACTCTGCGCTTCCCTTAGCGTCCCTCTGCATTTAAAAACTCTCTCTACTTCTATGTACTATAACTCATTACCTTACTAGAAGTAATCCAAAGACTACTTACAGCATATTTAGTAACTACCAACTCTCGTGTAGCATTGCATGAACTCTTCAGTTGTTGAGTCTTCGTTTCATCTTTCACAAGTTTAGCCTGGTAAGTGTAAAGAGAACCACAAGGTTGTTCAAAACTTAGCTCACCCAGAATAGTATTATTGTCTAAACTTTGCTCTAAAATTTTTCCTGTAACTTTGTAGTTAAACCAATCCCATCCTTTACAGAGGATTAGTTCTCTTTCCAAAATCTGAAGTGCAGCAGGTAAAATTCCCCAGCCTCGATAGATTTTATGTAAGCATTGAATATCGCCTGTACGAGTCAAAATTGATCTAAATGAATCTGGATCAAGACGACCGTAGTATCTTCCTTCTGGCAAGTCTATGGCTGTTGGTGCAAAACGATGTCCACCAAAGTGCGATGATTTCCAAATTCGCACATTATCTAAGCACAAATCAGCATTACTCGCTGTAACATTGAAGTAAAAAGGAGCGCCATATCTAGCACAACACTTATCATGGCTACCGTGGGTACAAACTAAAATATCTCTAGTTGTACTAGTTTGTAACTCAGAATTAGAACTGATACCCCACAACCATTTTTGGACAACTGCTGCTACTTGCTCAATATTTCCTAGCTGAAACTCTTGTTTATAGTATCCATTACTTAGCCCCTCTTGTTTTTGATAAATCAGAAGGGTAGTGTGATTTACCTTGTGTGATAGATCATTAGCAATTAAAAGAAATCTAATTGGTAGTTTAGCACGCTTCACTTCCTCTACCAAAATCCTTAAATTCTGGGGCACCCATTTGGAATCAAAGGGTTCTGATTTCCAAGGTAAAGGACATTCAACTAAAATATAAGTTTGATAATTGGTGGCACTACCAATAACATCTTCTCCTACTTGCCGTGAATCGTCAGAACAAAAAAAGGTATTCATCTCGCTGTACTCATTAGCGTATTTTATGGACAAAAGGTATTAGAAAATACAATTGTGTTCTTAGCTACAATATCCTTGGCTAAAGGAGATAAAAAAGAACAATATTCATTTCCCAGTTAAAACTAGGTAGCCACTTTATAACATCATTATTGATCGAGGTCTTTCCGGTTAATAAATTCTCCACAATAGAGATAAATAGTGTCAATAGATATTTTTCCGTAGGAGCGAGGTTAATTTTGTATCTAGTTTTATTGTTATTTGGTATTTCATAAATTTTCACTTGCGGAACTTGGGCTTTTCTGAACTTGCTTTCTTTGGCAAAACCAAATATATTAAAACTTGTACATAGATGCAAAATAACTTTGAGAGTTACCGATGATTAACTTGCTTACAATATCAATGTAGCTGATATTACAATTAAAAATATTGCTAGCAATAACGTACTGATTTAAAGTTTTGCTGAAATTATTTACATAGCTACTTACAAATCCTATTTTGATCTCTAAAAATAGAATTACTTGCTGTAAACTGGGTAAAACATATTTCTAAAGATAGATGCGGAAAAACTTGATAAGCAATTCTCTAGCTAACCAATACTGAGTTAAAAATTTTTTCACTCTATCTGCTTTTAATATATCTATTGATTTACACATATTGCGAATAATTCTCAATTAATTTATAAAAATAAAAACAACCAAATTAGGGCTAAATGCTTTGCTGCCCCTACTTCATGCGCGATCAGTTAATGTTCAAAACCAGTGACTAATTATTAACCACGTCACTGATATCAACATTAACAAACCTGTTATTTACCTTTTTACCTAATCTAACTTCCTGAAGTTATGTCAGGGTTTGATTATATGCATCTGCTTTGACTGTAACTGAACTCAATAATAAATGCAAGTATTTGAGAATCTTTATATTTTCTTTATTGGTAAAACACCTGGATATAAATACTATAGCCAATCAAAATAGATTGGATTATTCCAACGGAAATTGTGAATACTTTGATAAAGTAAAACAGATGCGGAGGTAAGATAATGACCCAAGCGCTGCCCAAATTACTCACCTTCAATGAATTTAGCGAATGGTATCCCAACGATGGTAAACGCTATGAGTTACACAAGGGAGTAATTGTTGAAATGCCACCCCCAAGCGGATCGCATGAAAAAGTTGTAGGATTTATAGCCCGTAAGCTCACTGTCGAGTTCGATCGCTTGAACCTTCCCTACACTATACCCAAAACCGCATTAGTCAAAACTCCTACTGCCGAATCGGCTTATTTGCCCGATGTGGTGCTGCTAAATCTTGATAATCTCGACAATGAACCGCTTTTTCAAAAACAGTCAACAGTAAGCCAAGCAGCATCAATTCCAATAGTTATTGAAGTTGTTTCAACTAACTGGCGAGATGATTACTACAATAAATTTAGGGATTATGAGGAAATGGGCATTCCTGAATATTGGATTGCTGATTATGCTGCATTGGGTGCAAGAAAGCTCATCGGCAATCCCAAACAACCCACTATTTTTGTATGCGAACTAGTTGATGGTGAATATCAAATGACATCGTTTCAAGGCAACACTGCGATTTCATCACCAACCTTTCCCCAATTAAATTTAACCGCACAGGAAATTTTTAATGCGGCTGACTAACTCACATCTTGCCATAATTCATTATTAATTTATACTAAAATCTCTTCTTATCACGTATTAAAAGCTTTATTTAACCTGACAAAACCACCTTAAGATTTAAATTTACCTTCGTCTAGCAATCCATTATTGATCGAGTGCCAGATAATGTGCGATCGCTCCTTAATAAATTCTAGCGTTGCCTAGACTGCGTAGTTTACCGCCATAGGCATCGCATTATTGATAGAGTCGTTAACTCAAAAAAAAGGTGAGTAACTTAGTCATGCCAATTATTTAACCAGCTGAAATATTGCCACTAATTATTTGACTACCCCCGATTCTTGGATCTTCATCTTGGCGATTCAAATCATCAGGAGTGGGGTTTTGCTTACTCTGTCCACTAACTTCTTCTGGTTCAATAGGATCTGCCTCTTGAGCTTTATCGGTATCCAAAGAGCGAGGAGGTTCTTTGGCATGAGAGAAATCAATAAGTGGATTGGGTTGATCGGGAGTCATAAGTTACCAAATTAGTATGCCGTTTTCTTTAGTGTTGAATTTATTTTGCTTGTAAACATCTTTCTTGAGAAATAAACCACCTATTGTAATAATTCAAAAGAGGTATAAAAAAATATGACATTAATTTTAGCTCTCGATTTTGGCGGAACTAAGTTGGCGGCAGCAACAGTAAATGCTGGTTCTAGAACGTGGTTGCATTACGAACGTCGTCTCTCGCCAGCGAATGCAGATGCTAGCACTGACTTGGAAATTATGCGATCGCTCATTTACTCTCTGCTGCAAGACACAAAGCCTGCTGCGATCGGTGTCAGTTTTGGCGGCCCAGTTGATGCTTCCACGGGGACGGTGCGACTTTCTCACCATGTGGCTGGATGGGAAAATATTCCTCTCAAAGCCTTGTTGGAGGATGAGTTTGGCGTTCCTGTTGGTGTAGATAATGATGCCAATATTGCTGCTTTGGGTGAACACCGTTTTGGTGCGGGACAGGGATACGATAGCCTGTTTTACATCACTGTCAGCACTGGCGTGGGTGGTGGTTGGATACTCAACGGCCAGCCTTGGCGGGGTGCTGGTGGGATGGCTGGCGAAATTGGACATATCGTTGTAGATCCTGCTGGGCCAGTTTGTTTGTGTGGTAAGCGGGGATGTGTGGAACGTTTGGCTTCGGGGCCTTATATGGCGCAAAATGTTAAGGAAATTTTGGAAAAGGAACCGCCAAGTCGCCAAGTACCCCAAGGAGGAGAGGTGTTGAGGGGTTTGGTGGGGGATAATTTAACGTTGCTAACGGGGCAGTTGGTAAGTGAAGCGGCGGCGGCTGGGGATGATTTGGCGAAGGAAGTATTGCACAAGGCTGCTTGGGCGCTGGGTGTGGGTATTGGCAATGTGGCGAACTTGATGAATCCGCAGCGCTTTGTGTTGGGGGGTGGCGTGACGAAAGCGGGAGCAAATTTTTGGCAAGTGGTGCGTCAAGTGGCGCGGGAGACGGCTTTACCAGAAGTTGATTTTGAAATTGTCCCAGCGATTTTGGGGGATGATGCGCCGTTGTGGGGGGCGGTGGCTTTAGCAGAAATAGGGATGGCTTGAAAGGTAAAAAGGCGATCGCTTTTCTGTAGTTTTTTTGAGTTACTTACAGGACTTACGCAACTGGCACAGCGTGATCGCTATTTTATAGTATTTATGTACTATATAAAGTGGCTGACCCATAGG
>NZ_JAVRBY020000012.1:0-142060 GCF_034531035.1 Nostoc sp. DedQUE02
CTATGGGTCAGCCACTTTATATAGTACATAAATACTATAAAATAGCGATCACGCTGTGCCAGTTGCGTAAGTCCTGGGCAAGATAAAACGCCCCAATTGCAGCAGAATCAAGACCAGCAAGAGACTTTTGACTTTTGATTTTTGGCTTTTGACTTCCCCGTTCGCGCAGCGTCCCGTAGGGAAGGTGCTGACTTGTCCAAGTTAAAAATTTTTGCAAATATGAATCTTGAGCCGCTAGGGCCTCAATTTCTTGCTTCATCAACAGTACCAAAAAATCTGCACTCCGCAGCATCGCAACCGTTAACAAAAAGATTTCACGCCATCTAGGTTCAGTAATATGAGTCACTAGACGTTCTAACGGTTGTTTTAATGCTTGTAAATTATAACTGGCAACGATTTTTCGAGCAGTCAGATATTCTTGAAACGTCAAATAAGAGAAAGAAAAAATCCCCCGCACTCGTTCTGCTAGTAATCCATGTTGCAACTCTATCGCCTGAAGTACGCCTTCACTATCTAATTCCAATTCTTCTGGTTCTGTGGAAGCATTTGGCAAATCACCGATATAATCGCTAATATATTGCTCAACAATGCGTTGTTCAAAAAAGTAATTACCCTGCTCAAATGTCGCGCTAGCAACCTGACTCAGCAACTTAAGTTTTTGTGGTAATGAAAAACCTTCATACACTTCATCCCGCTCAATTGCTTTAGTTTCGTCCCATTTGCCCAAGAGCAGGTCTAAACACTGCTTATAAAAAGCAGCTTTTTGGGTTGGAAATTTGTTCTGGTGATGAAAAACCCAGCAGGTAAGATGCAAAAACAAGGGAGTGACAGCAAGTCTTTTAAATTGTAAATTTTCGGGTAAATCTAATTTTTTAATAAACTCAAATGCTTGTTGTTGTTTATTTTCGATGTTCGTGTTCGTAACTGCTGTAAACCACTTCTGAGCAAAAGCAAATTGTTGCTTTTGACTAAAAGGGGCAATTTCAACATCTGTAAAGCGTCTGAGGTTCAAAACTTTAGCTGCCGTGCGGCAGGTGACGACAAACATATTTTTTTGATACTTTTCAGATAGTCTGCGAATCTCATTGACGACACCCTTACTCTGTTGATGGAGTACTTCATCTAATCCATCCATCAACAGCAACACTCTGCCCTCTAACAATAAAGTTTCCAACACAGACGGATCTGAAATTCCACAGGTGAGGAATTCTTTGCAAATATAGTTGAGTAAATGGAATTCTCCTGCTTCTGTAGATTCGTCGGCAAAATCTCTTAAGGTGACAAAAATGGGAACCCGATTTGCAGCAAATCTCCCTCGGTTGCATTGAATCGCCAGATGTTGTAAAAAAGTGGTTTTACCTGCTCCCGGTTTACCCAACACCCGCAGCTTTGAGTAAGTTTGAACTGCCGCGATCCCTGCGATTTGTGTCTGGGATACTTCACCTAAACCAAAGCGATCAAATTCTTTTGATGTAAACTTTTGCAAATCAGCAAAGTCTAACCACTGAAGGCTGGCAATTTCCTCCAAAATGTTGACATCGATGTAAATGTCGTCGATTCTAACGGGGCGAGTAACATCTAATAACTGCAAAGTGCCGCACTGGTGTTGAATTTTGTCGAAGCGTTGCGATCGCACTTGTTGTACTAGAGCATCAATATCTAAGAATACGGCAGCACCAAGTTTTTTTGATTCAGAAAGTTCTTCTGGAAGATTAGCTGCAATCTCCCGCCAATTCAAGGACAACATAGAACAAATTTCGATAAAGATATGACGCTCAACCGGACGCCCAGTAAAAAACCGCCAAATTGGTTGACGAGTCTTTAACTTAACTTCAAAAGCCAAATTGTCTTGTGTCAACCCTTTACGAGCAAACGCTTTTTTGGCTTTTTCAATCCCGGCGAGGGATGCTTCGAGCGATCGCTTTACCATAGAAGCTTACACACATCAAATAAGAATTATTCAATTTGACATTATTGCAACATACAGTTTCGGAACTACTTAGAAAGTAAGCTAGATATTTTTGCTATTTTTAAATACTAATGATTTCATTTAAAACATCTTCAGCCAATACCCTGTGATTGTATTATTCCCAGTAGAATCTTCGCATTCAAGTATCTATTATGACTTTATATTTAATTTTATTGAAAGTTCTTTTATATTTAGTAGCTGTAGTGCTGCGGCAAGTTCAAGCTTTTTGTACGATTGAGTACTTATAATAAGTATTCTAGCACTTCTTTATACTTGTCTATAAAATCCTTTGCCTCAAATTATGCCTCTACCATTTTCCTCCTGCTCCCACACAGAGTTAACATAATCCCAGGTCGCCTAGTGGATGCTGAAAATGATTGACCCCTACGACTTTGAAGATGATGACTTTGACTTTGAGGATGAAGATTTATTGAAAATAAAACCCATCAGCCAAATGACTGAAGGGGAAAAGCTACAGCGATTTAAGAGGTTCTTTGACAGTAGCAGCCGTGCGATGTTGCAAAATTGTCTATTTCGGATCATCAATTACGAAGATGGTACAGGTACATTAGAAATTCTTTGCCCTAATGAAGTCATAAGGCAACGCCTTTCCAAGAAAAAGCGCAAAATTACCAACAACATCAACACCTGCTGGAGTCATATCAGATGGTTTTCGCTATGTGTCCAGCAAGATAGTGACTTGCATTGCCAAAAGTTTACCCGTAACGGCGATTTGGTGACATCTTAATTTGGGAATGGGGAATGGGAAATGGGGAATGGGAAATGGGCAATTAAGAAAGTGTTTTCCCAATGACAAATGACAAATGACTAATAACAAATGACAAAAAAACAAAAATTTCCTTACCTAGTTGGTTCTAAGTGGACAGCACAGCAAAAAATTGATGGCTGGCGGCACTTCCAAGTTGTTAACCGTAAAAATCAGGCTAAGTGGGTTTACGCCGAAATGGTTTCTGCTTGCGATCCAAAAGTCCGTTTTTGGATAAATGCCAAATTATTACAAGATAACTCTCAGTGGCAAGCTGGTTGGCAAACATTACAGGAAATCCACGGGCTTGAAACTGACGTATCCTGATTTGCCTCGTTCTGAGTCTTAGACTGGGAATGCCTAGTGGGCTGCCGCCTCGATCACAGGGGGCAGCCGAAATATTTTAATAATCTTAGAAAATATCTGGTAATTTAATAAATTTTTACAAAATTACACTAACTTACTTTCAAGCAGCAATTAAATGGTTGTGACTAGCGACTGAAAACTGGCAATTTATCTACGATACCTTTGGTGAGCTACGCTAACGCAAATTCCAGTAGTATTTCCAGCATCAGGCTGCATATACCTCTCTTTCCCCTTGACCCTGCGCCTCAATGACTTGAAAACACGTTGTAAAAACATTAGCTAATTCTATGAAAAGCATTCAAAAAATAGGATTTCAGCTTTTTGTTTTTTGTAACTCTTTTTATAAAAATAATTAATAAAAACTTTTTTTTGACTCTTTTGATAGCTTTTAAAGCCTTTAAAGTTAGTAAAAAACCAAATATAGATAATTAAGGTTTAATTCATCGCCTAAGACCGTTTTACAGATTAGGAGCCACTTTCTTTTCTAGGTAATTTGCCCAATAATGACATCAACAGACCTCACGCATCGCCATCTCAGGAAAGGTGAAGGCAAATGTTTGAGCAACAAGTTTGACAAGAAGCTATAAGAGGGAAACAACAGTGAAACTAGCAGTCTACGGAAAAGGTGGTATCGGTAAATCCACAACTAGCTGTAATATATCCGTCGCCCTAGCTAAACGTGGCAAGAAAGTGCTGCAAATTGGTTGCGACCCAAAACATGACAGTACCTTTACCCTGACTGGGTTTTTGATTCCGACAATTATCGACACCCTTCAAGAAAAAGACTATCACTACGAAGATGTCTGGCCGGAAGATGTAATTTATAAAGGCTACGGCGGTGTTGATTGCGTAGAAGCTGGTGGCCCGCCTGCGGGTGCTGGATGTGGCGGCTACGTAGTCGGTGAAACCGTAAAATTACTTAAAGAACTCAACGCCTTTGATGAGTACGATGTAATTCTTTTTGACGTTCTGGGTGACGTAGTTTGTGGTGGTTTTGCAGCACCACTCAACTATGCAGATTACTGCCTGATCGTTACAGACAACGGCTTTGATGCGTTGTTTGCGGCTAATCGGATCGCTGCTTCAGTCCGCGAAAAAGCAAGAACTCACCCACTGCGTTTAGCTGGGTTAATTGGCAATCGCACATCTAAGCGTGACTTGATTGAAAAATATATAGAAGCAGTGCCCATGCCAGTTTTGGAAGTTTTACCTTTAATTGAAGATATTCGTGTTTCCCGTGTGAAAGGTAAGACTTTGTTTGAGATGGCAGAGCAAGATCCTTCCCTAGACTACGTTTGTGACTACTATCTCAACATCGCCGACCAAATTCTAGCCCGTCCCGAAGGTGTTGTACCTAATGATTCACCAGATCGGGAGTTGTTCTCTTTGTTATCCGATTTTTATCTAAATCCGGGTAAACCCCAGGTTCCTAATTCAGAAGAAGAACTAGACTTGATGATTGTATAAATCACCAAGTTCTCAGGATGGGGGACAATAACATGGCATTCTTTCACAGCTTTACAGATTCAATAAAGCAAAAGTGGTTGCAATTTTTCCAGAATAATCGAGACTGGATTACCCTTCACATGGAAGTGGAATCAGTCTACACCCCTGATGGCGGGAAGCGACCACCTTCCTACCTCATCCTGGGAGTTCTTAACGCCCTAGAGCCAAAACTAGCGCAGTTAATGTTGCCCTTTGCCAAACTCAATCCTGACGCCGATACCCTGATTGAAGTGCTGGATTTGCATTTTGACCCAGATTTAGCTCTCGGTAATCGCTTCGTCGTCAACCCAGATGTAGAGAAATACGTAGAAGAAGCAGCATCTGTCATTGATGAAAAGCCTGAAGATGAAACATTGACACACACTCATACAAATGGCTTTGCGGCGGTGGCGGTAGTTGAAGAGTTCACAATTGTGGATTCTGAAGATGAAAGTCTGGAAATCAGCGAGTTGGAAGAAACGGAAAATGGCTTTGGCGATATTTCCCTAACCAACGGACACAACTCAAAAGATGAGTCTCTCGAAAGCTCTAGCCTAGAAGCAGATGAGTTTGGGGAAATTGCCTTCGATACAACAGCTGCAATGGAAGTAAAGCTGGATGAAGAAGACGAGGCGCTTGGAGATAGTCCACTAGATGAGAATGCGTTTAAAGACGTGTTATCAGATGTCTGGGGTGATGAAACAGCTTTACAAAAGGCTGAAGAAAATAACGATTTTTTAGGGGAAGAACTGCCAGCAGGCGTTTTTGATGAATCAGAAATTGCCCGCCTCTTCCCCAACGCTTAATTATTGCCGTTCTTCGCAATTTTAAGGTTTAGATTTGGGACTTCGGCTTACCTCGGCTCCGGTTCCATCGAGCGAAGTCGAGATGCTCGGCACAAGTCGCTCAGTCGAACGGTTTTGGATGAGGAATTAGGGAAATTGTCGTTAGACAGAGGATATTTTTGTTGTCCCAGCCTTCAATCCAAAATTATCAATCTAAAATCTGAAATTGGTTGAACTGCCATTAAATATCAAGGGGAGAAAAAACCAAAATGACTGTCGCTCAACAACCAGAAGCTTTAAGCTTTGAATGTGAAACTGGAAATTACCATACCTTTTGCCCAATTAGCTGCGTGGCTTGGTTATACCAAAAAATTGAAGATAGCTTCTTTTTGGTGATTGGGACAAAAACTTGTGGCTACTTCCTGCAAAATGCGATGGGGGTGATGATTTTTGCTGAACCCCGCTATGCAATGGCAGAGTTAGAAGAGGGCGATATTTCGGCACAACTGAATGATTATGAAGAGTTAAAGCGGTTGTGCTTGCAAATTAAACGCGATCGCAATCCTAGTGTAATTGTCTGGATTGGCACTTGCACTACTGAAATTATCAAAACAGATTTGGAAGGTTTAGCACCGAAGCTAGAATCTGAAATCGGGATTCCCATCGTTGTAGCGCGGGCAAATGGTCTAGATTACGCTTTCACCCAAGGGGAAGACACCGTATTAGCAGCAATGGCTAACCGTTGTCCTGATAAGGCTCCGGTGGCGGAAACAGAGAAAAGCGAACGGAATGCGATCGCAAAACTGCTCAACTTTGGTAAAAAGAAAGAAGATGTTGCCCAAGATGAATCTGAATACGTAGATCATCCACCCTTAGTTCTCTTTGGCTCCCTTCCCGACCCCGTGGTGACTCAGTTAACCTTGGAACTGAAGAAACAAGGCATCAAAGTTTCCGGCTGGCTACCCGCGAAGCGCTTCACTGAACTGCCAGTACTAGAAGAAGGGTATTATGTCGCTGGTGTCAACCCCTTCCTCAGCCGCACAGCTACCACCTTAATGCGCCGCCGCAAATGTAAACTCATTGGCGCACCCTTCCCCATTGGCCCCGATGGCACTCGCGCTTGGATTGAGAAAATCTGCTCGGTGTTCGGTATTACTCCCAAGGGTTTGGATGAACGGGAAGCACAAATTTGGGCAGGGTTGGAAGATTACGTGAAACTGATTCGTGGTAAGTCTGTATTCTTCATGGGTGATAACTTGCTGGAAATTTCCCAAGCAAGATTCTTAATCCGTTGTGGGATGACTGTTCACGAAATCGGCATTCCCTATATGGATAAGCGCTATCAAGGTGCTGAGTTGGCATTGTTGGAGAAAACTTGCCAGGAAATGGGTTCACCCCTACCAAAGATTGTAGAGAAGCCGGATAATTACAATCAACTTCAACGGATTTATGAGTTGAAACCAGATTTGGTAATTACTGGTATGGCTCACGCAAATCCGTTAGAAGCACGCGGTATTAATACAAAGTGGTCGGTAGAGTTCACTTTTGCTCAAATTCACGGCTTTACGAATGCGCGTGACATTTTAGAGTTGGTGACTCGTCCGTTGCGTCGGAATAATAATTTGAAAGATTTGGGTTGGGATAAGTTGGTGAAAGAAGAAGCGAAGATTTAAATTTAGGTTTGGATTGAGCAACAGCATAATATTATGTGACGGGCGAGCTTTTGGGTTCGTCCTTTTTTTTACTAACCGCAGAGGCACAGAGAACGCAGAGGAAGAGGATAGATTGGGATAATCAAAAATGCTAAAATTTTTATATTACTCTTAGTTTTTTACTCTTTAAGTTAATGAAAATTACCAAATTGTCCCCCCAAGAACAAGTAATTATTCCTCAATCTTTGCGGGAAGCTCATCAATGGTAATTAAGTCAAGAATTTATTATTGATATGGGTAATGGAATTCTTTTAAAGCCTAAGAAAGATTTTGTAGTAATGAAATTAGATGATGTAGTAGGTTACTTAAAATATCAAGGTAAACCCAAAACTCTTGAGGATATGGATAATGCAATTCGCCAAGGGATAGAGAAATTGTGATTTAAAAGTAGAAAACTGGCTCAAACCTAATTAAAAAAGCTAACAAGTTTCTATTCACTAACTCCAAAACTCACCATGACTCAAAAAACCTATCAACTCTCCCTAACCTTCGAGCAAATTCTTAATCTTGTCCTACAACTTCCCGCACAAGAACAACAACAACTTATTCAAGAAATAAAGAAAACCTCTTCAAATAATAAAGATGAAGATTTACTTAGTGTTTTTGATAGAATCGGCAGAAATGCTCAAGCCAAAGGATTAACCGAAGAAACTCTAGAAGAATTACTCGCCGATGAATCATAAACTAATTGTCATTGACACAAATGTTTTACTTAGTGCTGCTCTAAGTCCTAATGGAACAGCCCGTAAAGCCTTAATAAAGTCTATAAAGAATTTAAAATTGCTCAAAGCGATGAAACTTATCAAGAATTAAACACACGAATTTATAAACCTAAGTTCGATAAATATATCTCAGACGAAGACCGACAAGATTTTTTGAACATAGTTAAAAAGTACAGTCAATTTATAGAAATAAAATCTCAAATAAACGCCTGTAGAGATCCAGATGACAACAAATTTTTAAAACTTGCTAAAGATGCAAATGCAGAATTTTAATCACAGGATATCAAGACTTTTTATCACTCAATTCCCTAGCCGAATATCAAAACCAGATTATTACTCCTAGAGACTTTATTGACCTTGATTAATTTATCTTTAGTCTTGTAATTAGTTCAAATGGAAGGCTGTAACTCTAAAGGTTTGGATGGAATAATGTACATTAATTCTGCACCATCTGGTTTACTTTCTGTAGACGGAGTTAATTTAAGCCAGTCATGAAAGCTGATTCCTAATTGTGATATTGCTTGCACTTCTGTTTGGTAAGATTTAAAACGGCAATGGGTTTCTATCATAGATTCTACCGCTTCCATAACTTTAGGAAGACGTTTATCTGCTTCCTGTTTTAAATCCTTATGATCTGGGCCAAACCAACCTCCTTGAACCTCATCACGAGTTAAAATGGCTGGCGGTAGTGAATCGACCCATTTATATGTAGAATATAACTCTTGTCCCATTTTAAATAAGTTCTCACGTTGCATCTCGAAAACAGCATTTTCATCCAAATTTGGGTCAATCCATTGGTAAATTCGCGTTAGTCTACGCAAATCTATCTGACCTTTGTAACAAGGCTGTAAGTATGCTGCTGGATTAGAAGTGAGTAAAATACCAATATATTTTTTAATACGTGAACGTAGAACTTTTGCTCCTTCTTGAAAGCGTCGAAGTGCTGTATCGTGTTCTTCTAATTCTAAATAACAACGTGCTTCAGCTAAGTAGGCTAAAGATAAAGTCAGAAGATATTCATCAGCAATTTGGCTTTTTTGCTCAATTTCAATATCGGTATATTCAGCATAAATATGCTCTGCTTCTAAAAAGCGGTTAATAGCTTGTAGTGCGCTGCTTCTACGATTTTCAGTTTTGGTCATCGTAAAAGCATTAGTTGCTAATTCAATTGCAGCACGAAAATTAGCATAGAAACTAAGGTCTATTTTGCGGTTGATTTTGTTTAATAGTTCTTCCGCTTGTTTTAGGCGTTTTTCTAGCTCATTGAGACGCTGTGCTATTACAGCAAAGCCCATTACTGAAGCACCAAGAGTAAGTACACTAGACGCAGTAGTTATTTGCAAAAAACCTTGAGTTAGTTGCAGATTTTGCCCAATTTCCCCTAACTGATTTTCAATCCCACCTAAACGTTCATTGACATCAGCGAAGCCTTTCCCAGAAATAGCCGCATTAGCGACTGTTCCAATCAGGTTTACCCCTGAAACAGCCATGTTACCTAAACTTGTTTGTTCAACTCCACCCAAGCGTCCACTGACATTAGCTAATCCTTGACTTGTAGCAGCAGCATTTGCCCCAGAAGCAACAAGATTTGCACCGGAAAAAACAAGGTTAAGTAAATTGTTAGAGGAAGAACTTGATCCTGGAACTGGAGAATTATTAGGTTCCCTTAACCAGGTAACAATATGTTTGCTCGCTCGATCTATAATTACACCTCCAACTCTTTCTAAAGTTCCATCTTGCAGTCCTTTGACAATCCAATTAGCAAGTGTGAAAGTTACTGTCAATGGTATACTCATAATCTTCTCTTAATTGCTAAAATATCTGCGTTTTACTCAGTATTCCCAAATTAAGTTGTAGTTTGTGTAATAGCGATGTCTACAACGGGCTACGCCTACGCACTTTTTAACTAGAAGATGCAGAGCGATCGCAGATACAATCATAAGTAAAAGCAAGCAGGTAGAAAATGGCTGAAATTGTCACCCTTCAACTTCCTGAAACACTGGCACAAAAAGCAAAGGAAATCGCTGCTTTCACACATCGGCGACTTGAAGATGTATTACTAGAATGGATTGACCGCGCCATTACCGAACTACCTCTGGAGTCTCTACCGGATGATCAGGTTTTGGCTATGTGCGATATGCAGATGGAAACTCAGCAGCAAGAAGTTTTCAGTGACTTGCAAGCGCGTCACCGAGAGGGGCAGCTTAATGATGCAGAAGTTCGTCAACTAGATGAACTCATGCAGGTCTATCGACGTGGCTTAGTAAGTAAAGCAAGAGCCTTAAAAGTTGCTGTTGAACGCGGCTTGAAACCAGCCCTCAATTAACAGCAATGGCACGCTTTTACATTTCTGTAGAAATAGAACGTCGTGTCCGCACCGATGCTCGAAATCGCTGTGGCTATTGTTTAAGTCCTCAGCGTTTAGTAATGGCACGTTTGGAAATTGAACACATTATTCCCATATCTAAAAATGGTAGTAATGATGAATCAAACTTGTGGCTAGCTTGTCCCCTATGTAATCGCTACAAAAGTGATAAAACTACAGGGGTTGATCCACAGACGAGCGAAACGGTAAAGCTATTTAACCCTCGTACTCAAGTCTGGTTTGAGCATTTTGGCTGGAGTGAAGATGGTCTACGTATTGTTGGCAAAACGCCGACTGGTAGAGCAACTGTTGCAGTTCTACATTTGAGTGATGATGCAGATGCACTGGAAGTTCGCAGTTATTGGGTACTTGCGGGTTGGCATCCTCCAGAGGATTGAACGAACCGCAGATGAGAGAGCGATCGCTCTTTTTTAACCAGAAGATCCACCGCGATCGCAGATACAATCATAGGTAAAAGGCAAGCTGGTAGAAAATGGTTGAAATTCTCATCTAAGGCTATGAATAAAACACCCTCTCCTGACGAAAGCAAGCAAATGCTGAAGTGGCTAAACCAGAATCGCCAAATGTTATTAGATTTATATAAAAATCAATATGTTGCTTATAATGCTAATGGCTTAATTGCTCATAGTGAAAAATTGCGTGAAGTTCTAGAATTAGCAGAGGCTTCAAAGCAACCATTTGCAATTTACTTGGTTCCCCGTCGTACTGCTTCTATTCAAATTCTACCTATTCGGTTTCGCACAGTTGCCCGCCATGATTGGCAACCAAATTATCATGTAAAACTGAAACATAGAGATATAGAAATGTCTACAACGATGTTAGTAGACTCTGGTGCTGAGTTAAGTTTAATTTCTTTAAAAGTCGGTCAAGATTTAGGTTATGCTTTGGCTGATGCAGAATCAACATTGTTAGCAGAAACTATAGGCGGAAGAGTTGAGTATGTTTTACGTAATGTTGAAATGACAATTGATGAACACAGTTTTATTGCTCCTGTAGCATGGTTACAAAATAATACAGGTGGAGAGCAATTACTTTTGGGAAGAGAAGTTGTATTTGATAAATTTAATATTGAGTTCAGGCAAGCTGATGAGCAAATTATTTTTACATAGCGTAAAGATAGCTAATTAATTAACTTTAGACACTTCTCACAATTTGCAAAAATTTTTGTAAAACAGGTGTTATATCTTCTTGTTGCCACACTACGGCCGTTTCTACTAATGGTGTTTTTTCCTCTACAGCGCGATAAACTACACCAGACCTTTGAAGATTTTGCAATGAAGACGGTGCGATCGCAATCCCCATTCCCGCCGAAACCAACCCGATAATTGTCTGCATCTGAATCGCTTCTTGAGTCACTTTCGGGCTGAAATTTCCTTGCTGGCAAAGACTTACGATTTGGTCGTAAAGTCCGGGACCCAAATGGCGAGGGAACATGATAAAGTTTTCATTTACTAGCGATCGCACTGAAATCTTTTCTTGTTCCGCTAAGGGATGAGTTTCTAACATAGCCACAATCAAAGCTTCTTGCTGAATGCACTCTTGATTGAGTGTGTTGTCTTCTAATGGTGGATGGGCAAAGCCTACATGAATACGACGTTCTTGTAGCGCTTGCTCCTGCTGAGTTGTGGTTAATTCCTGCAAAATCAACTCTACTTCTGGAAACTGTTCTCGAAACCGTCGCAAAATTACAGGAAGCAAATCGTAAGTTACCAAACTGGTAAATCCAACTCGCAATTGTCCCTTTTCACCTCTTCCTGTTTTTTGGGTTAGCTCAATTGCCTTTTCCAGTTGAGCTAAAAGTTGATAAGCTTCTTGCAAAAATACTTGTCCAGCTTCCGTTAACTGCACCTGTCGCTTGGTTTTGCGATGAAATAGTTCTACTCCCAATTGCGCCTCTAGTTGCTGAATCTGCTGGCTTAGGGGCGGTTGAGCAATGTGCAATCGCTCGGCGGCTCTACTGAAGTGCAGTTCCTCAGCGACAGCAATAAAGTAGCGCAGATGTCGCAATTCCATTTTTTTGATATTTTATAAGTTTCAAATCTCTATAAATATATATTGGACATCTGAAAAGTACCTGCTTATGATACTCATACAAATATTGCAGGGAATCAGAGCAATGCAGGAAAAGTATACTCCAGGCTATTCGAGTAATGCAACGAATTTCATGGCAAAACGCAGCTTAGATACTCATGGTGCGTTTTTCAAGCCTTATTTACGTCCAGGGATGAAATTGCTAGATTGTGGTTGCGGGCCTGGGACGATCGCTTTGGGTTTAGCAAAAGCGATCGCTCCTGGTATGCTTACGGGTATTGATCGAGAAATCTCTCAAATCCAGATAGCTGCTGAAAGTGCTTTTACTCAAGGTGTGAGTAATACTAATTTTCTGGAAGCGAATATATATTCTCTACCCTTTCCAGATAACTCATTTGATGCAATCTTTTCCCATGCGTTGTTTGAGCATCTGCAAGAACCTGTGCAGGCATTGGGGGAACTTTGGCGAGTTTTGAAACCGGGGGGAATTGTTGGGCTTCGTAGTCCTGACTGGGGCGGGTTTTTGATTGCACCGTCTACACCGGAACTGGAAAAAGCATTTTCTTATTACAAGTGGCTCCAGCAGCAGAATTCTGGTAATCCTTACGTAGGTAGAGAGTTACGTGCCTTGCTGCGCCAAAGTGGGTTTACTAATATCAAAGCTTCGGCTTCTTATGAATGTTCTGAGTCGCTGAGTGAAGGTACAGAATATTTGGCGCTGCGAATTGAGGCTTCTGCAAAGGTGGATGGAGCTATAGAGAAAGGTTGGACTGATGAGCGATCGCTTACAGCAATGAGTCGTGCTTTACGAGAATGTAGTCAGCACGCAGATGGTTTTTTTGCTGCTGCTTGGTGTGAGGTTGTGGGACAAAAGGGTTAGAAGTGGAACGTAAAGGGGCGCAGAGGTTTTAGAGAATTTGTGACAAAAATTTGCGTGTTCTATCTTCTTTGGGGTTGCTGAAAAATGCGTCAGGGGTGGCTGACTCAACGAGGGAACCGCTATCCATTAAAATAACTCGGTCGGCGACTTCACGCGCAAATCTAACTTCGTGGGTGACGACTACCATTGTCATCCCATCACGGGCGAGATTTCGCATTACATCCAAAACTTCTCGTACCATTTCTGGATCTAAGGCTGAGGTGGGTTCGTCAAACAGCATAATTTTGGGTTGCATAGCTAAAGCACGTGTGATCGCTACTCGTTGCTGTTGTCCACCAGATAACTGTCCTGGATATTCCTGCGCCTGTCCTAAAATTCCTACTCTTTCTAATAGTTGCATTGCCAATTCTTCGACTTTTGCCTTTGGCGATCGCCGTACCCAAATTGGTACTAAAGAGATATTTTGCAGTACTGTAAAGTGAGAAAATAAATTAAATTGCTGAAAGAACGTGAAACTTTCCATACCATTTGTGAACATCTTCAGCAATAATTATCGGCACTTTTTTTATCGTTACGGATTTGCAACTCCGAATTTTTTAGGAAATGACGGATGCCTTTCGATAAGCTGATGAAATGACTATCAAGTAAGTGCTGATTTAAGATAGCAATAATAACTTTTACCATAGCGATCGCTTATCAATATTAGTAAGATTCTACAGTGCGATCGTCTATCTGAGATTTTGCCAAGGAACAATACCACTACACCACAAAACCAGTCATAAATAAAATTTGTGTTATAAGCCATCTAGAGATATATTATGAGTTCAAATAAATTTATCGCAACCCATAAATGCGTCGAGACTCAATTTTCTACAAACTATTTCAACAATCCCCAAGCCTATTTAAGCCGAGCCGAGGTGGAAATCATGTTAGGAATAACTTTACAGCAAACGAGAGTTTATCGAGAAATTAAGGAAGAAGGACGACAGGAAGGACGACAGGAAGGAGAACAGGAAGCAACTGTTAAATTAATTGTTCGACAATTAACTAAGCGTCTTGGGCAAGAACTGTCTAAAGAAATGCAAGCAACGATTTCTCATTTACCCTTAACAGTGCTTGAGAATCTAAGTGTTGCTCTGTTGGATTTTAGCAGCTTGGCGGATTTACAAGCTTGGTTAGATGCACAATAAATTATACAACTGACCAAAGAAGGCAAAATTTAAAAGATTAAAAGGAGTCAAATACTAGAATCATTCTAAATTATGACTCCTGAATTTTTTGGGTAATTTATTTTTTTAAATTCCCTAACTACTGATTTACAGATTGCAATCCAAATCCACCGCCAATTAACCAGAGAATTATCGGGAAAGATAATAAGCATAGTAGAGAAAGTCAAGGAGTTAGTACTTTAGTAAACTTTCCTCCAATTCAAAAACCTGCAAATAGTAAAACTGCAATTAACAATAACCAAAGGCGAGATGTAAAGTTTAGTGGTAACACAATTAAGAAAATGCTGATGATAAAAGCAAACAAAGCAATCCCACGTTTTGTTAACTGTTGTTTACCAAAGAATACACCCGCAATTATAGCTCCTAAAGTCGAAGCGATCGCCAGAATTAATGCTGATTTACACATAAAGTTAATTCATGCTCGACAATAAAATTGTATTTTTTAATTAATATAGTTGTTCCGTAAAAAATCAGTTAATTGCAATATAAAAATATACTAACCTCTATGCTAGATTTATTCGCTTTTAAAAGCAGTTATTGAAGTTTTTACTTATAATTTCAAAAGGCTCAGATGCTATGTAAAAATTTTCTCAGCTTGGCTTCAGCTGTCAAATTTGATTTAAAATACTGCCACCATGCTTAATCTAGCTAGACATTCATTCAACCTAAAAGAGAATATTAAAATTAAAGAGAGTTATTGCCATATCCCTCACTGGGTAAGATTTAAAAAATAGTGATTATCGCTTTTTTAATAAAGAGCAATCCTTCAGAAAATATCATTTACAACGCCGAAAGCTCATCTATTTTTCCTATCTTCAATGCCCCATACCCCATACCCCAAGCCCAATACCCTAATTGCACACTTCTATAGGATTAGAAGTATCCACACCAACCCAAACAACTACCCCTAGCAGGTTAAACTAGGTCTGGTAACAGCTGCTCCACCGTTCCTTATGAGGCTTTTATGGGAGCTAACCTCAAACAAATTGCCAACTATTTAGATAACCTTGGTTGGGACTACCGTTTTGATGATGAAGAAGACCGAATTATAACAGGTGTAGAGGCTGATAACCTAGAAGATTTCCTAATAGTTGTCCAGTTGGATGAAGAGGGAAAATTTTTCCGGGTATTTGCCCCTCAAGTTCTTGCAGGAATTCAAGATCATCCTCACAAGGGAGTTATCCTACAAACAATGCTTGCCATTTCCTGGGAAACCAAAATGTTGCAATGGGAGTATGACCCAGCCGATGGCGAAATCCGTGCCATTATTGAGTTTCCTCTAGAAGACTCGATTCTCACAGAAAGACAATTTCACCGTTGCCTGAGTGGGTTAATTCAGATTGTCGATAGCATAGCGATACCTCGCCTGAAAGAAGTAATGGCAACAGGTGTTGATCCGGGGAATATAGAACTTGGGGAAAGACTATTACTCAGTATCCAAGAAGAAGCTCCAGGATTGCTAGATGTGCTGGAAAAAGCAATGGAAGCGCGAAAAAAGCGAGGAAGTTTTCCCAGCGAGTGAGACGGATCATCACTTAAATAGCTATACTCCAAAGTGATACCCTCACTATATACTAAAATTTTCTGGGGCTGGATATTATGACATCCTATGCAACCTCCTCTGCCAAAGCGGAAATGAGTGAACTACGGCGGTTGAAAGGCTTACTACCGCCAGAATTACAGAGCTGGGTCACGGTTGAAGGCACAACTGAAGTCAATCCACCCCTGGTTCGTTGCGAAGAAATTGGTAAAGACCAGGTAGAAATTCAAATTGACTTGGTGAAATGGGATGCCCTCGCAATGGATCAGCGTAATCTGCTGTTCTGGCATGAAGTTGCTCGCGTTCAAAATGACACAATTCCTAAAGATGGTTGGGAAATGGCAGCGTTAGCCATTGGTTTAGGTGGTGCTGTCGGCGAATTGTGGGTACAAGATGGATTGCTGCTGGTGTTAGCTTTGTCGCTTTGTGGCGTGTCAGGCTGGCGACTGTACCAAAAGAATAATGGGGAAAAGCAACTGAGAGAATTGCTCAATGCTGATGAGAAAGCGATCGCATTGGCAACTCGTTTTGGTTATAGCCTCCCCAATGCCTACAAGAGTCTCGGTAGCGCCTTGAAAACCCTGATTGACAATACTCCTAGTAAGCGCCAACGGTCGAAATACGAAGCAAGACTCTCTGCCCTCAAACGCAGTGCCAATAAGGCAAAAGCTAAATCCAAAACTCCAGATGAGAGCGCATTGTAAAAACCAAAAGTAGTTTGAATTGTTAATCTCCCTGTCTTGAACTAAAGTTCAAGTCTGTCCCTCTCCAATTTGGAGAGGGACAATTTTATGTAATAAAAGCTCCTAGTGGTATTTTAATTGCGTTACTTAATTGAGCCATCTAATTCACGTTAAAACCTAATTTTTCCAACACCGGCTTTGTGGAAACAACGTGACGGTCTAAACCCAGTTCTTTTGGACTAACCCCAAGTGCCAAAGCAATCAACTGGGGTAAATGCAACACCGGTAAACCTAGCTTCTGTTCAATCACCTTTTCTACCTCTGGCTGACGCGAATCTAAATTTAAGTGACACAAAGGACAAGGTGTAACTATACAATCAGCACCAGATGCTAAAGCATCCTGAATATGCATCCCCGCCATCTTAAAAGATTGGGTAGTGGCATAACTAGAAAGCGGCCAACCACAACATTGTGTCCGCCCTCGATAATAAATTGGTGTTGCACCCACCGCCCGAAACATATTTTCCATCGCTTCCGGTTGGAAAGGGTCGTCATCAGGCATAGATTTTTGGGCGCGGAGGAGATAACAGCCATAAAAAGCCGCGCATTTTAATCCAGTTAACTTTCGGGTGACACGTTTGGTAATTTCCTCTAAACCGTAATCTCTCACCAAGGCGTAAAGAAGATGTTTAACGTCAGTACTGCCGCGATAAGGCGAACAGCCTTCTTTATGCAGCAAACTATTAACCTGTTCAACGTAAACAGGGTTAGAAGTCTTACATTCTTTCAGATGTTCGTTGACGTGACCGATAACACCTTGACAAGTACTGCAATGGGTAAGCAACGGCAGATTTAATTCTTCTGCTAGGGCAATATTTCTGGCGTTGACTGTATCTTCTAACAGTTGCGAATCTTCTTTAAATGTGCCAGAACCACAGCAAGCAGCTTTTTTAAGTTCAACCAATTCAATACCCAGTGCTTGGGTAAGCGCTTGAGTTGACTGGTAAAGTTCCCGACAGGCCCCTTGGGCAACACAACCAGGGAAGTAAGCGTATTTCAGGGTGTGAGGTAGCATAGAAGTATGTTTGGGTTAGAGCGATCGCTCTAAACAATAACCGTTTTATTATTCCTTGTTAGCACCAAAATTCTGATGTTTGAAGTTTAGCGACCCTTTAACCGTCTAGGTTCCAAATCGCAGCATCTACATATTCTGATTGCTAGCAAGGCTGTAAATACTGATCGAGACATTGTAAAAAATTTTAGCAATAATTGAAATCCGAAGCATTTATACCCTATCGGCGATGGCGTAACAGCCTTCACTGCCGAAGTGTTCCGAGAAGGCTTACCCTATTCATTTAAGGAAAGGGAGGAGTTTTCTAACAGAAGATCCCTTGGTAGTATACGGGCGATCGCGCTTGACGATAAGATGTATATGCTAAAAACAATGTCTCCTCTAAAGAGGAGATCGTAGCAAGTGGTTAAGGACTTTTATTTATGAGCCAAGCGGAACTTTTTGAAAAGGTCAAGAAAATCGTTGTCGAACAACTGAGTGTTGAACCCCCTGACAAAGTCACACCACAAGCCAAGTTTATGGAAGACCTGGGAGCAGATTCCCTCGATACCGTTGAGTTGGTGATGGCATTGGAAGAAGAATTTGATATCGAAATTCCTGATGAAGCTGCCGAGCAGATTACATCGGTTCAAGACGCAGTAGATTACATCAATAATAAAGTTACCGCATCAGCTTAATTGGGGATTGAGATTGGGAATTGGGAAGATTTTTCCGCGCACCTAGTCACCTTTGGGTAATGCTCCTAATGTAGCTAACGCCAGTCGTTCTAAGTCTGGAAATCTGGCCAGTCGTTCATAAAGCAAACCTTTAAGACCGGGCTGGCTCACCAGTACCTAGTCATTAGCCTCAAATTTTTTGCCTGCTGCTTTTTCGCCATTTTTAACTGAATCATGACAGATCATACACGTAAACGCGTTGTTGTAACTGGTGTTGGCGCGATTACACCTATAGGTAACACAGCAACAGAATATTGGGATGGATTATTGAGTGGACGCAATGGCATTGACTACATCACATTATTTGATGCATCTAGCCATGATTGCCGAATTGCTGGTGAGGTGAAAAACTTCGATCCGCATGATTACTTGGAGCGCAAAGAGGCCAAGCGTATGGATCGGTTTTCCCAATTTGGGGTTGCGGCAGCAAAACAGGCTTTATCTAACGCGGAGTTAGTGATCAATGACCTGAATGCAGAACAGGTCGGTGTCATGATCGGTTCTGGCGTTGGTGGCATTAAGGTATTAGAAGACCAACAAACTATCTACCTCAACCGTGGCCCCGATCGCTGTAGTCCATTTATGATCCCGATGATGATCGCCAATATGGCCGCAGGATTAACGGCAATTCACACGGGTGCTAAAGGGCCAAACTCGTGCCCAGTAACTGCGTGCGCTGCTGGTTCTAATGCCATTGGTGATGCTTTTCGCTTAATTCAAGGGGGATATGCCCAAGCGATGATTTGCGGGGGAACAGAGTCAGCTGTCACACCATTGTCGATAGCTGGGTTCGCCGCCTGCAAAGCCCTCTCTTTTAACAATGATGACCCAGCTCATGCTAGCCGTCCCTTTGACCGCGATCGCAACGGATTTGTCTTGGGTGAAGGTTCAGGAATTTTAATTCTAGAAGAACTGCAACACGCCATCAGTCGCGGCGCTCACATTTATGCCGAAATGATCGGCTATGGCATGACTTGTGATGCTTACCATATCACCTCCCCCGTACCCGGTGGACTCGGAGCCGCTAGAGCCATCGAACTAGCCCTCAAGGATGCTGGCATAACTCCCGAACAAATTAGCTATATTAATGCTCACGGCACTAGTACCCCAGCTAATGATTCAACTGAAACCTCAGCAATCAAAAAAGCCTTGGGAGAACACGCCTATAAGGTAGCAATTAGCTCCACCAAATCGATGACAGGTCATTTATTGGGCGGTTCTGGAGGTATTGAAGCAGTCGCAACAGTACTAGCGATCGCTAATGACCAAATTCCACCGACAATCAATCTGGAAAATCCCGATCCAGAGTGTGATTTAGATTACGTACCTAACTCTAGCCGCGCTCAAAAAGTTGAGGTGGCAATATCCAACTCTTTTGGGTTTGGCGGTCATAATGTCACACTGGCCTTTAAGAAATACGTTTAAAAAAAGTCAGGAGGCAGGAGGCAGAAGGCAGGAGGCAGAATTTCGGACTCTACTCGTTTGCCCACTTGCCCAATGCCCCATGCCCAATGCCCCATGCCCAAAGTATCAGAAATATCATTCCGATATAAAGTAAGCGTTCAGCATGACCCAATTATCAGCTTGATTTATCACCATAAACTCAGGAGATCCCGCTTGTCCATCGATAAGTGGGAGTGGGATGATGAGGATACTGTGGGGAATCTAAAATAACCCCAGCAAGAGAAGCTACGAAGAGTGCTAACCCGTCGTTAAAAACAAGAGATTATGACTGTTGCAACCCAATCCGCCAAAGAATTGTCCGTCGAAGAACTGGCTATTAACTCGATCCGCTTCTTGGCTATTGATGCCGTAGAAAAGGCAAAATCGGGACACCCAGGACTACCAATGGGCGCGGCTCCAATGGCTTTTGTCCTCTGGGATCGCTTTTTGAAGTTTAATCCCAAGAATCCCAAATGGTTTAATCGCGATCGCTTTGTCTTGTCAGCCGGTCATGGCTCGATGTTGCAGTACGCCCTGCTTTACTTGACAGGTTACGACAGTGTAAGCATTGAAGATATCAAGCAATTCCGTCAATGGGAATCCAAAACCCCTGGACACCCCGAAAACTTCATGACCCCAGGCGTGGAAGTCACAACTGGTCCCTTGGGTCAAGGAATTGCTAATGGAGTTGGTTTAGCGATCGCCGAAGCGCACCTTGCCGCTAAATTTAACAAACCCGATACCAAGATTGTTGACCATTACACCTACGTAATTTTAGGTGACGGTTGCAACATGGAAGGAATTTCTGGTGAAGCTTGTTCTTTTGCAGGACACTTGGGATTAGGCAAACTCATCGCTCTGTACGACGACAACCACATTTCCATCGACGGTTCCACAGATGTAGCATTTACCGAAGATGTTTCTAAGCGGTTTGAAGCTTACGGTTGGCACGTCCAACACGTCGAAGATGGTAATACCGATTTAGAAGCGATCGCTAAAGCAATTGAAGCGGCTAAAGCTGTCACCGATAAGCCTTCTTTCATCAAGGTAACAACCATTATTGGTTACGGTTCCCCCAATAAAGCAAACACTGCTGGCGTTCACGGTGCTGCCCTGGGTGGAGATGAAATTGCCTTGACTCGGAAAAATTTGGGTTGGGAATACGAACCTTTCGTAATACCCGAAGAAGCTCTTAACCACACACGCAAAGCAGTTGAGCGCGGCGCAGGCTACGAAGACGAATGGAACAAAACCTTTGCCGACTACAAAGCTAAGTATGGCCAAGAAGCGGCTGAATTTGAACGCTACCTAAACGGCAAGCTACCCGATGGTTGGGATAAGGTACTACCCACCTACACCCCCGAAGACAAAGGACTACCCACCCGTAAACACTCAGAAACCTGCCTCAACAAACTAGCAGGGGTATTACCTGAATTGATTGGTGGTTCGGCTGACTTAACCCACTCCAACTTGACCGAAATCAAGGGTAAAGGCGACTTCCAAAAAGGGCACTACGAAAACCCCAACATCCACTTTGGTGTACGGGAACATGCTATGGGCGCAATCTGTAATGGTATAGCGCTGCACACTTCAGGATTAATCCCCTACGGTGCTACCTTCTTGATCTTTACAGATTACATGCGTGCTGCCATCCGCTTATCCGCCCTTTCCCAAGCTGGCGTGATTTGGGTGATGACTCATGATTCCATTGGACAAGGTGAAGATGGCCCAACACACCAACCCATTGAAACTCTCGCTTCCTTGCGAGCAATTCCTAATTTATTAGTGTTTCGTCCCGCAGACGGTAACGAAACCTCTGGCGCTTATAAAATAGCGATTGAAAAAGCGAAGGAAAATGCTCCGTCTCTGTTGGCGTTCACCCGTCAAAACGTCCCCAACTTGGCTGGTACATCGGTTGAGGGTGTAGCCAAGGGTGGATACACCGTGGTGGATAGCGAAGGTACACCCGATATCATCTTGATTGGTACTGGTTCAGAATTGAGCCTCGCCGTTGGCGCAGCCGAAAAACTCAAAGCTGAAGGTAAGAAAGTTCGTGTTGTTTCGCTACCTTCATGGGAACTGTTTGAAGCACAGGATGCGGCTTATAAAGAGTCAATTTTGCCGAAAGCTGTCACCAAGCGTTTGTCTGTAGAAGCTGCCGCTAGTTTCGGTTGGCACAAATACGTGGGTACTGAAGGCGATACTGTTAGTATTGATCGCTTTGGTGCTTCGGCTCCAGGTGGTGTTTGTTTAGAGAAATTTGGCTTTAGCGTTGATAATGTGTTAGCTAAGGCTAAACAATTGTTGGGTTAATAGCAACAGAATATTCTCAAAATAGTATGGGGTGGGCTGAAAGGCCCGCCTTTTTTATATAAAGAAAGATTAGCTATAATTGGAGTAATAAGTTACTAATTGGGAGGAAGTTATGCAGGAAGTTTCTGAGGAAAGAGACGTACTTCTAGCCCGGATAAAAAAAATTGTAGAACATTTGATGCAAAAGGATAGTAGCTATCAGTATTATCTAGATAAAGATAAAGCAATTAAAATTATATTTAAATACTATTCTGAGAAAGTATCTATGGAGGAACTAAAAGCTATGTCTGATTTCAGATTAACAGGGTTTGTTTAGGGAGATATGATGACTTTGTTATTGATTGAAGGGGATGATTATATAGACCTTGAAAGCAATGTCTTATGTTTAGATATAGTAAATTTCTAAGCAGAAGAATGATTTTTTGTTATATAACTTAATATAATGATTAGAAACAAGCTGATCGCGTTATGATTTATAACGCACTATACTTTCATAGTACAATAGTACCAAGGTAGTCCAAAATTACTATTTATACTGAGAGGCAGTATGAAAGCAGAGCTTCTCAAGAGATTTTTTAGAGCGATCGCTAGTTCAGATCAAGACGCGATTGATAAGCTTACATACCTAGTGATTGAGGAAGAACGCAGTAAGGGACATACTCTCTTAGCTGACCAGTTAGAGAATATCACTAAAAAAAGCCAGAAAGAGAAGCCTACTAACATTAGCAAACCTGCTTCTTCAGTACCAGAAAACTTACAGACATTAACTGAATTATCAACCAGTAAGCGATTTAATCTTCCTTTAGTAACTATCATACCAAGGGATCATTTGCGGCATCACATGGTGTTGCCAATAAATATTGAAAAACGTTTCTGTCGAATTGAACGCGAGTATGCGGCTAGAGATAGGCTTGCTCATCATGGATTGCGTTACAGACAAAAAATTCTTTTATATGGGCCTCCTGGGTGTGGAAAGACACTAGGAGCAGAACGTTTAGCTTGGAATACAGGATTACCACTCTTGAAAGTTCGGTTTGATGCAATGGTGTCGTCTTTTTTAGGCGAAACTGCCAGCAATTTAAGACTTGTATTTGAGGATGCCTCAAAAAGTCCATGTTTATTGTTTCTTGATGAATGTGACTCAATTGCTAAGACACGAGAAGACTCTCAAGAAGTAGGAGAAATTAAGCGAGTAGTCAATACATTTCTTCAAATTTTGGATGAGTATCAACCCTCTTTTGGGCTTTTAGTAGCAGCTACAAACCTAAATAAATCTCTAGATACTGCTCTTTGGAGAAGATTTGATGACTTGATCGCAGTACCCAAACCAGGAGAACAGGAGCTAGAATTTATACTAAAAGAAACATTATCTGCAATTGAAGTGGGATCTATCAACTGGCCAAGGATCATTGAGCAGATGAGAGATTTTTCTGCGGCTCAAGCTGTGAGGGTTGCACAAGATGCAGCAAAAAGAGCAATCCTTGAGCGAGAGGAGCTAGTGATTCAAGAACACTTAGAAGAAGCGATCGCAGAAATCAAAGTTTTTTAGTATTAATTTTTGGTGTTCGGAGAAACAAATGGTTGAAGGTTCTCAGGGTTTTCCGCATATCGAGCTTAGGCTGACAACAGAAGGACGTGCTGCATCGCCACCAGGAGGAGGAAAAAAAAATCCTATAACAGTTGTTAATCTAGGCAATCGCCAGGGACATGGAGGTAAACTCAAAGGTTCGGTTGACTCCTTGATCTTTGAATGGCAAGAAACTCAAGAAGAACGAGAGCAAGAAGAGAAGCCGCCACTTAAATCTCGACGTATTATCTTAGAAATTGATCCTGATTCTTTTAATCCAGATGGGTTGAAAGCATATGGTATTGAATTGATTGCTGATACAGAAGATGGATATATTATCGGAGCATCAGCAGATTTAGAACTTAGTGAACTACAAGAAAAGATAGAAAAATTTATTAATGAGCAGTATGGTGGTAATAAAGTTGCTGAAATTTGGGAAGTAATAGACGGTAAAAAAAAGCCAGAATTGATTCTTTCTCCAAACTTATTTACTGAATTATATGAGAAATGGCTTGTTATAAAGGAAGAGCAGATATACACTGTTGATGTAGGTGTTGCCTGTGTAGGAACCAAAACCAAGCTACCTAATTATCCAAAACTCCAACCTCATGAAACTAATGAGAATTTTACAAAACGAGTTAATAATTGGATTCAGAAACGTCAGTTAACTGAGCAAGAATGGGAAGAGATATCCTGGGAAAGGCAAGACGAATTTGAAGAGTTTATTCAATTTTATAAAGGCAAGATTATCAAAGGTTTTCAAGATGATGGAGGTGAACTTGGTACAGCCACTCTGCCTGATAGCTTTTCATGTCGAATTCAAATTTCCGGTAAAGGTTTAAAAGATTTAGTTGAGAATTTCCCCTACATTTTTGATGTTAGTGAGCCAGATGAGTTTGCTGAAATTATTCAGCGGCAAGACCTATCTGATATTAACTCTCCATCATTTCAACTAGAATCGCCTGAGTTAAATGCTCCTAGAGTATGCGTTATAGATAGTGGTATTCAAGAAAGACATTCTCTGCTAAAAGCAGCAATTGATTCAAAAAACTCAAGGTCTTGGGTTCCAGGAGAAACTGATAAAACTCCAGACTATGTTAGCAATGGTGGACATGGAACAAGTGTCGCTGGTGCAATCCTTTATCCAAGAACTATACCTCGTAGTGGTAATGAAAAGGCTGTTTGCTGGATTCAAAATGCCAGAGTTCTTCAGGCTAACCGCAAACTACCTAAACAATTATTTCCACCGAATCTTCTGGGTGAGATTGTTGAATTTTATCAAGAACAAACGAGAACTAGAATTTTTAACCATTCTATTACTGGTTCTGTTCCCTGCCTAACCCGATATATGAGCGCTTGGGCATCATCTATTGATAATTTGACATGGCAAAGGGATATTCTCTTTATTGTTGCAGCAGGAAATTTACCTCTCTACAGTAGAATTGGCTTTACAAGATTATCTGTGAGAGAACATATAGTAGCAAATCGACAATATCCAGACTATTTATTAGAAGATTCATCCAGAATTGCTAACCCTGCACAAAGTTTTCAAGCTTTAACGGTTGGCTCTATTGCTTTAAATTCTTATCATGCACCACCTTATTATTCGATTGCACAGAAAGATAAACCCTCTGCTTTTTCGTGCTGTGGATTAGGAATTTGGGAGACGATTAAACCGGAAGTAGTTGAGTATGGTGGAGATTTAGTAATAGATGAAGGTATACCACCAAACATCACCTTTCCTAAAGATGTTTGTCCCGAATTAGTACGGTCAACTTTGAACGGTGGGCCAGCAATTGGGGCTGATAAAGTTGGTACTTCCTTTGCAGCACCAAAAGTAAGCAATATTGCTGCACGTCTTGCGGCCGAGTTACCTAATGAAAATTGCCTTCTTTACCGTGCATTAATAGTACAATCAGCAAGATGGCCAGAATGGATAGTGGAATATGGTGGCGATAAACTGCACATTTTACGTCAAATTGGTTATGGTCTTCCCGATGTTGCTCGTGCTTTGGGTAATGCTCCCAATAGAATCACTTTGATGACAAGAGAAGAGCGCCGCATTGTAGCTAAACAAGCTCATATTTACCAAGTAAAACTGCCAGAAAAATTACGTTCTCAAGGAGAGGCATTTAAGATTCTTCTGGAGGTTACTTTATCATACAAAGCCCAACCACGTCGAACTCGTAGAAATCGTCGAAAATATCTTTCAACTTGGCTTGATTGGGAATGTAGTAAAAAAGGAGAAGATCCAGAACTTTTTAAGGCTAGAGTTTTGAAAGAGTTTGATGCTCCAGAAGATGCGGAGAAGGGAGAAGGTCTTTTTAAATGGATGCTCGGCAAACAAAATCATCACGGAATAATTAAAGGTGTATCTAGAAGTGCAGGAACCCTTCAAAAAGATTGGGCTGTTGTAAATTCATTTGAACTCACAGAAGCATTTTCCATTGCCGTTGTTGGACATGAAGGTTGGAATAACGATCCAGAAGCTAGTGTTCCATATTCTCTAATTGTGAGCTTTGAAGCCATACAAGCTGATATTCCAATTTATACGCCTTTTGTTGAAGCTCAAGTTGAAATAGAGATTCAACCCACGATAGAAATTCAATCTATTGTAGTTAGCTGAGGCGATCGCACCCCCGCTATTAAACATCTCCATAAATTAAATATGGATTATCCAGAACCCTTGTAGAGACGTAGCAGTGCTAAGTCTCTTTTACATCAGATATTTATTAAGATTTGTATTTATCCTGTTAAAAGTGAAAGTCCCTATAGGGGTAATATTATTTACTACTTGTTTTAGTTAAACTTAAATTTTCTGTGATATCTTTCCGTAATCAATAATACCCGTGATGTAGATAATATTGTAGTAGATATTAAAACCTAGTATTATGTCTAGTCAAGAACAAAATTCCAATCAAGCAGTCAACCAAACACAAGCTACCGGAACAAAGAGAAAAAAACCACAGCCTCCACCAGATATCAAAAGACCAAAGATAACCGAATAAAAAGCATTACAATTACTTGCAGAGACTTAAATTAAATTAAGTCTCTGCAATTTTCATCAATAATAAATCAGCTTATTTATTTTTTGCTTGAGTCTTTGCTTGTTCTAAAGCTATTTCTTTAATTGCCTGATAGGAATTAACATTTGAATTACCTTCAATAGCTTTAACTGCCAAATCTTGGACTTGTTTAAGAGCTGATTCAAGTTGTTTAGAAAGATTTTGAATTCGCGTCTCTTGATTAGTAATAGTTTGTTCTAGAGATTGCAGTCTTTGTTCATAAAAACGCTTTTGCCCTTCCACTTCCTTAGAATATAAATCTGATTTTATTTTAGCTTGGTAGTGGGCGATGCCTTTGCCTTCTTCTGTAGCTTTTTTGATGGCTGCTTCTTTATCTTTCGGAAAAGCCTCTACCTTAGCTTTTAACTCTTCAAATTGTTTCTCTCTCTCAGAAATTGCTTTCTCCCGTTCAGCCCACTGCTTTTCTGTTTCTTGTAATAATTCTTCCAGTTGCTTATATAACGCTTTCTGCTCTTGTTCGTATTCGTCATTTTGCAGTTGTCGCTGAAGTTCTAAATTATACTTATACTCTGCTGCATCACGTTGCCGAGTTTTATTCAAGTTTTCATTCCTTTCTTTTGTCGCCCGTTGCTGTTCCTCCTGTTCTTTTCCCCAAGCATTCCTTTGCTCTAGTATTTCTTGGAATAAAACTTCAGAACGCCGGGTATATTCTTCCTGATAAGCTTTAGTATTATCTTCATAAGCTTGGATGAGAGTATCCAAGATATCATCAGAAATTTCTAAATTGTGCAACTGTGTTAATTGTTGGATTTCTTCTTCTAAATTTCGTCTGATTTCTTCTAACTTAGAGGCTTTTGTGATTAGCTGTTCCGATAATTCATTAGCAGCACTGCCAAAACCTAATTGAATCTTTGCCAAGCTTTCAATTGTATTGTTCATTTTTTGTTGGACACTAGAAAGCTGATTCATAGGTGTTTTTTGTTCTAATTTAGGCTGTTCTTTAGTTCCAGACTGGTTGACTTTGGCGACTTGCTCAAGTTCTGATTTCAGTGCTGCTTTTTCTTTAGCTAACTCCTCATACGCCTGAAGAATTTCTACTTTAGTATTCTTATCAGTCGGTTTTTTTACCACCACAACAAACCTCCTCTTCAGGAATTCAAAATGATTAAGATGCTACAGACTCACAACTATTTAGGATTAGAACTACCAAAAGCCCTCATAGCTAAGTCTTGTGCTTGTTTTAATGCAGTTTGCAATTGAGCAGAAATACCTTCTATTTGCTCAGACTGTTTCTTAATTGTTTCTTCCAGAGATTGAATTTTTTGTTCATAACTCTGTTTGTTAGATTCCCATTCTCTTTCAAATAAATCAGCCTCAAATTTAGCTTTTTGGCTTGTTTCTTTAATTGCTTCTTCTCTAGCTTTCTTAACGGCTTCTTCAAGTTCGTTAGGAAATGTAGTTACTTTTTGCTCATAATCTGCAAAGAGTGGTTGGCGTTCTGCGAATATTTTTTCTCGTTCTGCCCAATCTTTCTCTTTCTTTTGAGAATTTTCTTGGATTTCCCTTTGTTGCTGGCGCTTTACCGCTTCGTAACTGTCTGTATTGAGTTTACGAGCAGTTTCTAACTTATACTGAGATTCTTCTTGTTCTTGCTGGCGATCTTTAGCTAATAAATTATTATATGTTTGAAGTTTTTCTTCATACTCTGCTTGCTCTTTTTGCCATTCTTTCCGCCTGATGGTAATTTCTTTTTCTAGTGCTTCCCTTTTGCTGATAGTATCTTGTTCGAGGATTTTTAATTTTTCTTGGTGTTCTTGACTTAATATGTCTAATGTATCCGCAACAACTCTGATTTGTTGAAGCTCTTGTAGGCGTTGAGTTTCAATTTCTATGGCTCGGTTCAATTCATCTAATTTGGAATTTTCCTGAGCTAGTTTTTCAGATAAGGCGTTGAGAATGCTGCCAAACTCCAATTGTAAATCAGCTAAACCTTTAACAATACTATCAACTGTATATGCAGAAGCTGCTCGCAGAATTTCTTGACTTTTTGCCTTTTCTGCTTCCTCTTGTTTGGTTGCTATTTTAGATTCCAGCTTTTTTCTTTGAATAATAATTTGTTGAAATGCTTGCATTAGTTGTTGTTTGCTGTCCTTGACTCCAACTGTAGTCATCTTCCAACTCCCTTCAATAGGCAAATGATTTATTGGGTAGCAAGCCATACCAATGACTACCCTATGCAGACATCAGAGTAGCTTTAAATCAACATTTTTAACGCAGTGGAAATACTGGAATGATCGACAGATGATACTTACGTGGTGTACGAATTTTCCACATATATATCCTTTTGTCTTTCAGGTATAGTTTTTCCTTTCAATCTTTAGTACAAATGTACTAAAATAAATATACCTAATCTCATCTCCTCTTGTCAAGAAAATCCTTCATGTAATCATGTTTTTCCTATCACATATCATTTTGTGAAGGCAGAAAAGCCCTTAATTACAGCAATTATCAGCTAAACAGACCATCTCCTGTAGAAACGCAAGCCCTTACGCCCCTAAGATAGATAAATCTATGTGGTTCAAATATATGAAAACTGCTGTAAAAGACTATTTAGAAGCTGGCAACCACAGTGATTTATGATTTAGAAGGTTGCTGTGGTAGATGTTATTTTTTGTAAAAAAAATCTAAAAGAATTAACCCTAGTAGAAGCGCGGTGACAATAAAGCGAGATAATAGACTCAATCATCCTAATTGATACAAGCACAGTCCTAGACTTTTGTGATATCAATGTATACCAGTGAATCGACCAAGTATTCTCCTAGAACGGACATTGGACAAACCAGCCGTATTCTAGTAGTAGAAGATGAAGAATTAATCCAGGAAATGCTAGCTGTAGCTCTGGAAGAAGAAGGTTACGGGGTGATAACTGCCCCTGATGGGCGGTCTGCTATGGAGTATCTCAAAAGTTTTGAAACCCATTCAGGGGAACTTCCCTTCGATTTGATTATTCTTGATTTGATGCTGCCCCAAATCAATGGGCTAGATATTTGCCGTTTGCTGCGTCATCAAGGAAACCCAGTACCTATTTTAATGCTCAGTGCTAAGGGTAGTGAAACTGACCGTGTTTTGGGGTTAGAGGTGGGTGCAGATGACTACCTGACCAAACCCTTTAGTATGCGCGAGTTAGTGGCTCGTTGTCGTGCTTTACTCCGCCGCCAACGCCTAAGTAATTTACCACAAATACCAGTATTAAAATTTAAGGATGTCTCCTTAAATCCTCAAGAATGCCGTGTGCTGGTTCGTGGTCAAGAAGTGAGTCTTTCCCCCAAAGAGTTCCGCTTGCTGGAACTGTTTATGAGTTATGCCCGCCGGGTATGGTCACGAGAACAATTGCTCGATCAGGTTTGGGGGCCGGATTTCGTCGGCGATAGTAAAACTGTAGATGTTCACATTCGGTGGTTGCGCGAAAAATTAGAGCAAGACCCAAGTCATCCCGAATATATTGTGACTGTAAGAGGTTTTGGCTATAGGTTTGGATAATTAGTTGGGATAGTTGTTAGTTTTTAGTAGTGACCAAGAAACTAACAACTCGAATGCTTTTATTGGGATTTTTGCTGGGTTTAGCGATAGGCATTGGGTTTTGGATTTGGCAACAGGTTCAACTTAACCGCTACCTGGGGCGCTTACTCCGACCGTTAACCTCGCATTCTGACAAAATGGGACTGCTGCTGATTCCTGGATTGCAGCAGAAAATAGCAATGGTGAAGCAGCAACGCCAAGATTTACAGCAGTCGTTGCAAACTTACCAAGACCTGCTAGATTTTGCACCAGTGGGATATTTGCAAGTGGATGAGGAAAATCAACTGCTGTGGTGTAATCGACAGGCGCAGGAAATTTTGTATCTGCAAAGGTGGCAACCAGAACAGGTGCGCTTGTTATTGGAGTTAGTACGGTCTTATGAACTCGATCATTTAATTGAGCAAACTCGCGATCGCCAAAAACCCCAGACGGGAGAATGGGTATTTCATCCGTCTTGTGATGATGCGGCAGAGATGGGAACAATCAAATCTCTGGCTTTGCGGGCTTCTAGCTTGCCTTTACCCAATGGACAAGTTGGAGTATTTTTAGAAAATCGTCAACCCCTATTAGATATAAATCAAGTACGCGATCGCTCTTTTTCCGATTTAGCACACGAACTTAGAACGCCGCTAACTTCGATTCGCTTGGTTGTAGAAACTTTACAAAATCGCTTGGAACCACCTTTAAATCGTTGGGTTAACCGTTTGATGCAGGAAGTTGATCGGCTGATTAACTTAGTGCAAAGCTGGTTAGACCTCACCCAAATGGAAGCAAACCCAACCATGCAATTGCAAGCCAAAGCTGTAGAATTGCGATCGCTAATTACATCTGTTTGGGAAACACTAGAACCCTTGGCAGTGCGCCAACATCTGTCTTTTTCTTATTCTGGCCCTGAAAATCTGTGGATTAAGGCAGATAAAGCCCGGATTTACCAGGTTTTTCTCAACTTGCTAGACAACAGCATTAAGTACAGTCCTCCTGGTACAAGCATTCATGTTGAAGCGAAAATCTTATTAACAAAAGATAACTATCCTGCTTCCCCAATCTTGGAAATAAATCTGATTGATTCTGGAGTCGGGTTTTCTGAGATAGATTTACCCCACGTTTTTGAGCGATTTTATCGAGGAGATAAAGCGCGAACTCATTCCCCCCAAGATAGTAACTCCATCGGGGCGATCGTTGGCAATGGATTAGGATTAGCGATCGTTGAGCAAATTCTAATCGCCCACGGTGGTTCAATCAAAGCAATGAACCATCCAGAAACTGGCGGTGCGTGGATGCAACTCCAATTTCCTGAAGTTATGGCAAACTCCCTAAGCCAAGACTATAGTTAGTAATATCTTCACCTTTGAGACAACAAGTGTGAAAGCTGTCGACTATACTCCCAATCCTCAAAGACCACAACTCGCACGCGCCATTAGGCGCTTAGAACGGGATGTATTACGTATGGGTGCTTTGGTAGAACAATCATTTCGCCTCAGCCACCAAGCGTTATTTGCTCGTAACTTAACAGCTGCTGAAGAACTTCCTCGATTAGATAAAAAGATTGATCGCTTTTATCGTCAAATCGAATCAGACTGTACGGCGATTATGACGCTACAAGCGCCTACGGCTCCAGATTTGCGCTGTTTAAGTGCCTTTATGCAGTTGGTACGAGACTTAGAGCGGATTGGCGATTATGCTGAGGATTTAGCTGAAATTGCGATTAAAATTTTTCCTTATGCGCCTCATACGTCAATGCCCGATATTGAAGCTATGTCCCTTCACGCCCAAGCGATGCTAGCAACTAGCTTGAAAGCTTTGGGGGATTTCGATGAAGCCGGTGGACGCCGTTTAAAGCATCTGGATGATACTGTAGATGATGCTTACGATCGCGTTTATCAGACTTTAGCCCAACAACGGGATCTGCCTGGTGTAGTCGAGCCAATTATACTGCTGGCACTGGCAATTCGTTGTCTGGAACGTATGGCAGATCATGCCACCAATATCGGTCAAAGGGTAGCATATATTGTCACCGGTCAACGCTCTTAATTGACTTACTGCCCAGATCCCCGACTTCTACCCTTCAGGAAGCCACCCTACGGGTGTCTATAAGAAGTCGGGGATCTGAATTTATCTGAAATAACCGTCATTCCACCTAATCCAATACCCTTGAGTTAAGGGTTATTGGTGTAGATAATTGGTCTTTCAAGACGCATAAATCGCGTCTCTACATAGTGTTTTGGGCTGATCTCAACTGTATTGTCACTTAATATTTATAATTTTTTGTGTCTACATACTTACTTAGTGTTCAGAAAATACCAAAAATAATTAAAAATAAGTTAACTAAATATTTTACTAAAAGCTTACCTATTCTTAAACTTGCACAATTAAAGTAACAGATAAACAACTAAAAAAATTCGGTTCTATCTAAATAGATAAATACCTAAAATAACAAGTTGTTGCCATCAGAAAATTTTGAGTTAGTCCCTAGCTCTAATTGAGAAGGATCAACTTTCAGATATACAAGTAAATTTTAATACAAATTATTAGAGTTTCTTAATCATTAGAAATAACGAAATTACCTGATAATTATGTAGTTACGGTTAATGATGTATTCAAAAAGTTCTACTTCAAACTCTTCTTTCGTGTCAAATAGCTGTGCTTTGGGCGGACAATTGCCCCAGCAGATATTTACCCGTCGAGAAGTAATTCCACCTCAAAATGACGTACTTTGGCGTATTGAACACGGTGCAGTTCGTACCTTAACGTGGAGTGAAGATGGAACATTTATCACTCTTGGTTATTGGGGACTAGGGGATCTAATTGGCTATCCTTTATCTAGAGTCAAGCCCTACCAAATTGAATGCCTTACTGGCGTGGAACTAAGCATTGTGCCACCTCATCTGTGGCATCAAGATATTAATGCATTGTTGTCTCACATTCAACAGTCAGAGGATCTGCTAAGTATTGTGCATCAAAAACCAGTTTCGCTACGTTTATGGCAGTTTTTGGTATGGTTAAGTGAAAAATTTGGACGTGAAGTAGATAAAGGTAAATTAATTGATTTAAATGTTACTCATCAAGATATTGCTGAAGTATTAAATACTACGCGAGTAACAGTTACCCGACTTCTACAACAGTTGGAAGAACAAGGAACAGTCTTACGTCACAAACGCCGTATTATTTTGCGATTACCAAATAAATTAATTGAAAATTATAGTTCAGCACTATATTAAATAACTTGTATTTCTCACGGGATAAGGGTATAATCGTCGCTGTGATTGTGTGTAAAATTCCTGAAAGTAAAGTGTTTTAAGCATTTTACCCTGAGTGGATTATTAGGTGTGAGTGAGAGTAATAAAATGACAAAACGATTCTGGAATCTTTTTAAGGTTAGTCCAGTTGTTTTAGCTGCTGCATTTTTTGCTGCCAATAGTGCTTTAGCTGCTGAAGTCAACGACCAGGTAACAAATGTTGCCCAGTTATCTGAAACTCAAGATTCTAATGAAATGAGTCAGGTAACATCAGTTTCGCAATTTTCTGACGTGCAGCCCACAGATTGGGCATTCCAAGCTTTACAATCTCTAGTTGAGCGCTACGGCTGTATTGCAGGTTATCCCAACAGTACTTATCGAGGGAACCGTGCTTTGACCCGTTATGAATTTGCCGCAGGTTTGAATGCCTGTCTAGACCGGGTTAACGAACTTATTGCTACAGCGACTGCTGATTTGGTCAGCAAACAAGATTTAGCTACTTTACAGCGCTTACAAGAAGAATATTCTGCTGAATTAGCAACTCTGCGCGGTCGTGTTGATGGACTAGAAGCCCGCACTTCTGAGTTGGAAGCTAATCAGTTCTCCACTACCACCAAGTTGGTTGGAGAAGCAATTTTCGCCGTGTCTGATGTTTTTGGTGACAATAGAGCAGCTCCTAGTGGTGCTCCGACTCAAGACTTGAATTCTAACACCACTTTTTCTGACCGCGTTCGTTTAAACTTATACAGCAGTTTCACTGGTAAAGACCAGTTGCAAATCCGGCTGAATGCTAACAACACCATCTCCAATGCTACTGTGAGCGGTACTAACATGACCCGCTTGGGCTTTGATGGAGATAATGGCAACTCTGTTGTAATCGATAAAATTAACTATGCTTTCAACTTGACTGACGCAGTGCGTGTCAAAGTTGATGCTACCGGTGGCGAGCTCTATGAAAACGTTAATACCTTCAACCCTGACTTTGCTAGCTCTGGTAGAGGTGCGCTCTCCCGTTATGGACGTTTCAGCCCCATATATCGTCAAGGTCAAGGTGGTGCTGGTTTAACAGTTACTTTCAATCCTACCGGACCAATCAGTTTGAGTGGTGCTTATCTAGCTAGGACTGCTAATAACCCTACCCTTAATAATGGGCTGTTAGACGGTGATAATGCTATCTTTGGCCAGTTATCTTTCCAACCCAGCAAAGCTTTTAATATTGGTCTAACCTACGCCCGCACTTATCAAACTAATCTTGTTAACAATACTGTTAACAATAGCCTTTTCCAAGGTACAGGTAGTGCTTTTGCCAACAATCCCTTTGGGAATAACACTCGTACTATATCCAACAATTACGGTGTAGAAGCTACTTTCCAATTTAGCCCTAAGTTGGCTCTTAGTGGTTGGGGAGGTTATACAACTGCTGATGCTATTACTGGTGCTAATGCAGGTGCAGATGCAGATGTTTGGTATTGGGCTGGAGCACTTGCTCTCAAAGACTTTGGTGGCGAAGGTAACGTTTTGGGTGTCATCTTTGGTCAATCACCCAAAGTTACTGGTGGTAGCATAAAAAATGTTGCTGGCAATACTGCCTTAGATGACAGTACCTCTTATCACTTAGAGGGTCTTTACAAGTACAAGGTTTCCGATAATATTCAGGTAACACCTGGCTTGTTGGTAATCTTCAATCCAGAGCATAACGACGCTAACGATACTGAATACGTAGGTACTCTACGTACTACTTTCACCTTCTAAAATTGGTGATGAAATATAAAGCTGAGAATTAGATAAACAAAACCCCACTTTTTGGTGGGGTTTTGTTTAAGAAAAAAATTAGCTATGTAGGATTATAATCTGGCTGATTGGATATATCTTTTGGCGGGCGATCGCTACTCCAAGCCCACCACACAGAACCACAATGACAGTAGTAGAACTCTTGCCATTTGCGACGACGGTCTTCTGTAAGTACAGGCGATCGCCGATTTAGCCAAACTTTTTCAGCTTCTAGGCTACTTGAGTGGCAATTAGGACAGCAAAAATCATAAGCATGTATTGCCTTATTCGTCCATTCAGGCGGGAGGGGGGCAAAAGCGTCCATGTAGTTATAAAATATAGTCTTAATGGTGATCCAAAACTTTGAGGTTTTGAATTGGGCGGCAAACGAATACTATAAAATTCCGCCGCATTATCAAACTGCTTAATCAATATTCTTATCGCTCGATCTGAATCTATTCAAGGCTGCGAGAGCATCTCATAAATCAAAGGTTAACACGAAAAGTTTATTTTTTACACACCTAGTTACTATCCACATTATGGCTAATAATTAAATTTATGGAGCCAAATGTTGAAATTCGCCGTTTGTTAGATGTGATGCCTGCTTCTGGTCGGATGACGACAAAAATCGTTAGTAAGCCAGAGCAAGCAAAAGTGATTGACGCTTCCTTTCCCCAACCCTGGAATCAGGCGCGACCGATATATATTAATTTTGATTTGTGGCGACGCTTGACCAAGCCGCAACGAGACTTGCTGCTGTTGCAGATGGTTAGCTGGTTAACGGGGGTGAAGTGGTTTAAACCCGATATTTATCAAGGTATGGTGTTGGCTGGGCTGTTAGGCGGATTCTGGGAAGCAGCACAGTCAGATATAGTGGGTGTAGCCGTAGCTGGGGGATTAAGTGCGATCGCAGCTTTTCGGATCTGGCGCACTAATAAATCTCAAGAGTCAGAGTTGAATGCCGATGCCGCAGCAGTTAAAATAGCACAGCGACGTGGTTATTCAGAAGCTGAAGCAGCACAGCACCTATTATCTGCAATTGAAGCGGTAGCCAAAATTGAAGGGCGTTCCAGTTTCAATTTTACTGAGTTGATTCGTTGCCAAAACCTACGAGCGATCGCAGGTTTATCACCAGTAGGTATACCAGAAAGTTATGATAAGTAGAATAAATGTCTCTGCTGCCCATTTGTAGCAACATTTAAACTGAAAGGTTTTTATAGGAGTTTTTGAGAGCGCTCAATCAAAAACCTCTAAATTCCAAATGAGGTTTTGGTTTTGTCTAAGCTTAAATTTTCAACATAATTTCTTGCTTAGAATTAGAGCAAGCTATTCAATAACAACTGTAGCTTTATGCATTAAGCCCAAAGTTTCTAGTGTTTATGCGACAAAATACAATCGATGAGGCTTAAACTAGCTGCAATCCATGAGGCTATTCTACACTGGAATAAGAGAATGTGTGTTTAACTGACTTAGATATCAAAAACTGGAGAGTTTTGTCATACCTTCTCAGTGTTACTTACAATCTGATTACCTTATCTGGTAAAACTTAACTTAAATTCTGTCAGTTACTAACGGAGTTGATGGGAATGAGTACCTTAATTTTTATTGCTTTGGTAGGCGTTTACGGAGGCGGTGTTTGGAAATTTTGGAATGGGTTTGGACGGACTAATTTTAATCCGACTTTAACCAATCGGATTGGTTTATCTTTGCTATGGCCAGCTTTGTTTATTACAAATCAATCTTATCGTCGAAACTTTAGAAAGGCGTTGAAGGGCTAGGGATTACTAATGAACTACCCACAGTTGGCTTCACTTCGTGACGCTGCGCGAACGCCTGAACTGCGGGTTTCTACATCCCTCAGTTCGTTTTTAGCAAAGTTTTCTGTAGATTTTTGGCGCTTCTTCGTCCCTAGTTGCTTCATGCTTCCCGCAGTTTTGCGGGTGCGTGGAGTAGAGCTAGGCGACTCTGCGCCTACGAGACTGGTTCCCAATCCCGGTAGAGTTCCTTTAGCCCAATAAAGCATTACTTCGGCAGCAGCGATGTCCCTATCTTGGATGTAATTACAAAGAACACACTCATGCACTCTAATATCGAGTGTTTTCTTGTGTTGGTTTCCACATTTAGGACAGGTTTGAGAAGGCTTGACTTTTTTAGTTGGAACTTCGATAAATACACCACCAATTTGCTCAACTTTGTATTTAATCGCACTACGAAGCATTCCAAAGCCAACATCGAGTATTGATTTATTCAACCCAGCCTTCTGCTTTTTGCCTTTGCCATTATGAGCTCTACTGGTCATGTTCTTTACTTCTAGCTTTTCAGTTGCCACCATGCTGTTACTGCGGGTAATTTGTGTGGCGACTTGATGAACCCAGTTCTGCCTCTGGTTAGCAACTTTGTATCAAAACTAAGTGCGAACTGATAGAATTTTCGGGAGAATCAGACCATGTTCACTTACTGCTTGATTTCCATCCTGACAATAATTTATCAGCCTTAGCGGGAAGTCTGAAATCAGCTTCTAGTAGAATTATTCAAAAAGAATTCACAGAACATTTAGCAACTTTCTACAAAAAACCTGTCCTTTGGTCTAGCTCTTACTATGTTGCTTCATCTGGTGGCGCACCGATCGAAAAGATAAAACAGTATATCAAATCTCAAGAAGCACCAAAGGAATAATTGGAAATTACTCAAATCCTCTCCGCACTGTTTGAACTACGTTCAAAAACATTTGAGAGGTTTTCGCAATTTCCCGCTATTCATCCCTACCTTGCGAGTACGCTGAAGGTGGGGACTTTCGCGTTACGTTAAACCTAACTTCATCCGAACTGGCGGTGGCATATATCTCAACAGAATACAACCCAACCTCCCTTCCCTACTAGGAAAGAGAGGTTGGGTTTGCTCCTTTTAGGAACCAGAGGATTTAGGGAGGGATAAATTCGTTAATCGTTGGTAAAGTATTTCAGCTGATGAATTTACGAATTATTTGTGATTGGTTAACAGATGGATTGCTCCACCTACAGCCGCACCATCAATAGCATTGCCAAGAGTATCTCTGCTATCGCCAGTGATTACACCAGTTACTGCGCTAGCACCTGCACCAACTCCAATATCTTGAGCGGCGTTCCGGTGACGGCGACCACGAGTGTTTCTCAGACCATTTGCACCATTGACGGCTGCACCAGTGACACCACCTTTTACAGCATTCCCTAATACACTGCCATTTCCCCTAACAGCTCCGGTTACAACATTGGTAACAGCCCCAATACCTGCATCTCTTAGTACTTGGTCATCAGCAGCAGCAGGTTTTGCGGGAACTAAAGTTACACCAGCTAAACTTGCAGCCATGAGGCTGGGTAGAAGTGTGCGTTTTAGGATGTTATTCATTGTCTTACTGTCTTACCTTCTCAAAACATCAAACAATTGGCAAAAAACCAAAGTTACTAGAGTCTGATAAAATCTGATTTGATCATTTGAACAACAGCAACTATTTATTGTTTGAGAACACATATATAGTCGCATTTGCAAAATCATAACTGCATCTACTGAAAGCATGAATATAAATTCAGCCCACAGAAGGCCCTGCTGATTTATTAGACCATGCCAAAGATTACGTATTGACAAAATAAATTAAATATGTATCTAGGATTTTTTCATTAGTAGGAAGCTACTTCTAATGAGAAATCGCGTAGTGTTTACCCTATATATCTAAAGATAGTTGCCAAAATAATTAAACTAACTCATCGGGGTTAATATTTAATTCTCTGAGTTTAGCAGCCAAGTGTTGCCATTGCTCCCATCTGTTTGTAGCAAATTACCCTGATTATCCCACCAGCGCAACCAGGGTAATTCTAAATTTTGATAACGGTCTTGCCAAGAAAATGTTAGGCAAAGGTAGAAAAACCGAGATTGGGTGGAATATCTTGAATCCGCCCAGGCCCGATCGCTCGTAATGCTTCTTTGAGTAAAATATCCCCAGTATACAAGGCACGTCCGACAATTACGCCAGTCACGCCTTGAGGTTCTAAAGCCAACAAACTCAACAAGTCGGTGACAGAACTTACTCCGCCAGAGGCAATTATCGGGATGGAAATTGCTGCTGCAAGTTCTCGCAAAGCTTCTAAATTTGGGCCTGTAAGCGTACCGTCCCGATGGATATCGGTGTAAATTATGGCGGCTGCACCCAATTCTTGCATTTGTACAGCAAGTTGAGTGGCTAAGACTTCTGAAGTTTCTAACCAACCGCGAGTTGCTACTCGGCCATTACGGGCATCAATACCGATAATAATCTGTTGGGGAAATTCTTGGCAGAGTTCTTGCACTAGCTGGGGTTGTTCTACGGCGATGGTTCCAAGAATTGCCCACTGTATGCCTAGATTAAATACTTGTTGTACACTGGTGCGATCGCGCAATCCGCCACCAATTTCAATGGGTACTGACACCGCATGAGCGATCGCTTCAATTGCCCCCAGGTTTACTACTTTACCTGCTTTAGCACCATCTAAATCAACTATATGCAATCTGGTAGCACCTTGATCTACCCACTGTTTGGCAACATCAGCAGGATTTTCGCTAAAAACTTGCGAGCGATCGTAGTCTCCCTGATACAGTCGCACACAATGACCATCTAGTAAATCAATTGCTGGAATTACGTCCATTTAACTCTTCCTCATTGCAATCAAAACCTATCTATAGCTGAATTTACTATTTTTCATTTTTCATTTTTAATTGCCTTACAGCTTGCCCAAAACCCAGCACAAGCAAGATGTTAGAAAGCGTCAAAAATAGTTCTGCACCACCGTGCAACCAATCTACATTGGCTAAAGACTCGCCATAATGTAATACAGCATAAATCCCCGCCGGAATGGTGATGGCAACAAAGACGAGCGTGCCGTAAAATCCATACAGCGCTAAACGTGGCATTTGCGGACTGCGGCTGATAAACCACAAGAAACCCAAATAGGGAAACAGTGAAAGTGCAAACAGGGTTTCTTTAGAAATCATTGCTCTGATTTAATAGGTTTTGGTTCAACAGTGTCAACAGATTTGGTAGAACGCCAAATCAAATACGCGGCTGCCCAAAGCGTAAAATTACCAACTAAAGTCATGGTAGCTTGAAGCGTTACCAGCCATTCCAGAGATTCGGCGTTGTCGAAATAATGCCAGGTACAGGCACACATAGCGCTGACTAAAGCTGGTAACATGGCAAGGGATAATCCCCACCAGTTGCGGTTATTAGTGAGTTCGCCGTAAGTCCAGATTAACCAAATGGCAACAATCCACTCAATAACGCTAGAAACATGAATAATCCAGGTGGGAATCGAAAGGGTGTGCATAAAAAAGTTAGGAGTTAGGAGTTGGCAGTTAGGAGTCTTTTTTATCTTCCTCTTTTACGAAGTTTGAAAATAGAAATTGTGAATGAGTCTACTATCTGTAGCAACGACAGATATTCTGTATAAAAAAAGTTGTTAATTTAAAATCCAAAATGGTCAAGATGCGGGCGTTATTGTCTGGGTATTACGGTAAAGGTAATGGTGGTGACGAAGCTTTGTTGGCAACGCTTTTGCAAATGTTACCACCTGATGTAACGCCTGTGGTGCTTTCTGGTAATCCAAAGGAAACGCGCGATCGCTACAATGTAGAAACCTACGATCGCATGGCTCCCTTAGCTGTACTGGAAGCTTTTCGCTCAAGTGATGCCTTGATTTGGGGCGGCGGGAGTCTGATTCAAGATGTTACCAGTACTATTAGCCCATTTTACTATGGCGGACTGATGGCATTGGCGCAGAAAATGGGTTTGAAAACTGTAGCTTGGGCGCAAGGTATTGGCCCGTTAGTGCGTCCGCAAACTCGTTGGTTGGCACGGCAAACCTTTAGTAATTGTACCAAAGTTAGTGTCCGCGATCGCGCCAGTGCGGCTCTATTATCTGATTGGCAAATTCCTTGTATTATAGCTCCTGACCCGGTTTGGGCGTTGGAATCTCAACCAGTTCCAGGACTTTGGGATTTACCTGCGCCGAGAGTTGCGGTAACGTTGCGATCGCACCCCCAACTTACGGAAAAACGTTTAGCAAACTTAACTCGCGCTTTGGTGGATTTTCAAAAAGCCACGCAAGCATTTATTTTATTACTGCCGTTTCAAAAAAGTGAAGATTTAAGTATTGCCGAAGCTATTCAACCACATCTTAAAGATGTTAGCCAAATTTTGTGTCTGGAAGATCCGCAACTTTTAAAAGGTGTGTTTCGTGGCGTGGAAATGGCAATTGGGATGCGCCTGCACAGTTTAATTATGGCTGCGGCTGAAGGTTGTCGCTGCTTTGCTCTCAGTTATGACCCCAAGGTAAATCGCCTGATGGAAGATTTAGAAATGCCTGGATGGGATTTAGCAAGTTTACCCGATGACCCCAATTTGATTGGTCTGACTTGGATGGAGCATTACGCCAATGGCGATCCTTTATCATCAGAGAAAATCCAATCTTTGGTGGATGGCGCTTTATTACACTGCGAGTTGTTGAGTGAAGCTTTGAGTTAGGTTTTTATTTAGATATGAATAGGAAATGATATGACACAGATATCTCAGCCAAAACGCACCCGCATTTTACCAGCATCAACCTTAGTCTCTGAAGAAGTACATCAGCGTCAGGAACAACGTGATGCTCTTGCTATGCGGTGTCGTGCTGTTTTCGAGCGCTTACGTCCAACTCTGATTGAAACGCATTATAACTGGCATATTGCTATCGACCCCGAAACACAAGAGTATCTCATTGACCCAACACTCTTGGGAATAATGCAAAAAATTCATGATGCTTATGGCAATACTAACGAAGTAAAACTTACTATATTCCGACTCAACGATACAGGAAGCTGCGGCAGGTTATGATTTCAGGTTCGTTTGGGGATAATGGCGAACTATTATTTGAAATTCAGCTTGTTGCTGCTAATAATGACAAATTTTCTGTTGAAGCTTTACTCGATACTGGGTTTACAGATGGGTGGTTAGCTATCAATACTCAAGATTTGGAAGTATTAGAGTGGTCATTGATGACGGCACAGATTGAAATGCGGACAGCACGAGGGGAAGCACGATTCGATATCTATGAAGGCAAACTTATTATTGATGGAACTGAAGTTATAATTCCCGTCCATGTTGGAGATGATATTCCTGATACCATAATAGGTTCGTTGTGGCTGGACATTATGCAGTTGGTCGTTAATAAACCAAAAGAAATATTAACTCTTGAAATGGTGAATAGCAATTAACTTAGTTATACAAACTTAATCAAAACTTAGGAAAAATATTTTCTCTTATCCAAGCTTCAAACTCCAGAACAAATTCTATAGATTATGGCAAATCTGAATCGTGCAATTTCTGCCAGCAATCAACCTATGGGTGCAGTTCGAGTCCAAGTCAAGCTCACCAATGCCATTGATGAAGCGCTTGTCAGCCGAGGAATGCTCAATCCAAATATGCTGCGGGTTTATGAAACTGAAGCATTAGTAGACACTGGGGCAGTACGTACTGTACTACCCATGTCTATTGTCCAGCAACTTGGTCTAAGAATTCGAGGACAGCAGATTGCTCAATACGCTAACGGTAGTGAAGAATCTATCGGCGTGACGGAACCCGTAATTATTGAATTGGCAGGACGGGAAACTACCGAAGCCACATTAGTTACAGGTAATATAGTCCTGATTGGACAGACGGTTCTAGAAACGCTGGATTTACTGGTGGATTGTAGAAATCAACGACTTATCCCGAATCCTGAACATCCTAACTATCCCGTGATGAGAATATAGGCTAGTGACTCATTTTCCTACTAACAATCCCTGACCACTGTACTTTTTTCTCTTTTTCCCGACGGTAAGAAAAGAAATGCTCTGGAGTTTGGAAAGTACAATAAGGTGCGATCGCAATTTGTTCTGCACTAATTCCCATATTTTCCAGTTGCAAGGTATTCACTCGCCGCACATCCAGCCTTACTTTTCCGGGATTTGGATCTTCTAGTAAAGGTGAATTTGGTAACTCATGTAATGCAGTTACAATTTTTTCTTCGTCATCATGTGATATAATACTAGCCCCAATTTCGGCAGCCACTTCGATAGAGACTTGATAAACCTCACCAGCGATCGCTGGGCCCATCGCAATGCGTAAATCATCAAGTTTGCTGCCTTGAGATTGTAATCGAGCGATCGCCAAGGGGACAATCTTTTTAGCAGTCCCCCGCCAGCCTGCGTGTAATGCCGCCACCCGTCCAGTTTGCACATCCCCAATCAGCACAGGTGTACAATCTGCGCTAGCTACCCAAACCGCTTGGAGAGGCAGTTCGCTGATTAAACCATCTGCCGATGCGAAATCCTCCTGTGCAGAGTTTAAAAAGCTTTCAACTTCTTGGGGGGTGAGAACAGTATTGCCATGAACCTGCTTTAAGCGATAGACTGATGCCTCTGGTTGCAATACTTCTGTGATAACTTGTGGCGATCGCGGCCAAAACTGCTGGGTAAAAAAGCCGTGATGCCAACCTTCCAGAATACTACAAGTTAGATAGGGCAGTCCTTCCCAATTGTGCCAGTGCCAAGTGTGCATCTTCAACCAAACCTAAACGGAAATCACTCATCAGCCAATCAATGCTAACTTGAACAACGGAATTTGGGTTAACTGCTGTGGGATTTAATCTGCAAAACTTGGAAGCAGCCTTGCAAGCAGGGCGTAAGCATACATATTTACCATTTTCTCTTCACTTTTTTGAAAACGTCTCCTCAACCAACCAAACCCTCTGGAGCCTACTCAACCAAGGGGCTATTTCAGGAACAGTAGTAATCGCAACTGTGCAATCTGCTGGGCGGGGACAATGGGGCCGCCAGTGGATTTCTCCGGTTGGGGGATTATATGTTTCCGTGGGGATTTCTTTCGACCACAAAATAGAAGCTACTGACAGCTATCAGCTAACTTTCGCTACTGCTTGGGGAATTGCGTCGCAATTGCGCCAACACGGCATAGATGTTGGCATAAAATGGCCCAACGATTTAGTTTTAAATGGTCGCAAACTAGGCGGCATTTTGACAGAAACCAAAGTAAACAAAGGACAAATTACCCAAGCAGTAATCGGTGTTGGTATTAACTGGACAAACCCAGTCCCAGAAACTGGAATCAATCTGGAATCGTGGCAAGCTTCCCAAGATTTCAGACCAATTTCGTGTCTGGAAATGCTCACCTCTACAGTCTTGCTGGGAATAGAATCCGGTATGGAGTGCCTTTTTCAAGAAGGAATAAGCATACTCTTGTCTCGCTATTTAGATTTGCTTACAAACATGGGCGATCGCGTCTACATCAATAATCTTTCGGGTACAGTAGTTGGGGTGACATCTCAAGGAAATTTACGAGTTGATTTAGAAACACATGATACAAAGGAACTAAATACACCGGAAATTTATATTCAACCCGGTACAATCAGTTTGGGGTACCATAAATCTTCCGTTTAAATTTGAGGGGTTTGTTCAAAATTTCGCTCTTTGGGCAAGACAAACCACTAGCATCATCTCTTTAGGCTAATTACACACAACTGAGAGAACAAATGACGCAGCGCAAAAATTCTGCCCCTTATCGTTTGCACTACTTATGGCAGCAAGGTCTAACAAAAAAACGTTTTGCCTCGACACTACCAGCCCAGGGTCTCTGTTGGCTCAGTAGCGTCAGCCTCCTTAGCGGCGGCTTTGTGTTTGCCCAAACGGAAACACAAATAGACAACATTGTTCCTACTATTGAAAGTTCCAAGCCTTCAGCAGTTACAAATCCAATAAAACAACAGGCTGTTGCGCCCCAGGCAGACCAAACACAACCGGAATTTTCCCAACGGCGTGCCAGACTCAGACAGAGACTACGCAAGCCAGAGGTTGCTCAATCAAAAGAGCCAGTTAGGCAGTCTACACCCAAAATTGAAGCTGCTGAACCTGTTGTGATTATCAGACAGTCAAAGCCCAAGGTAGAAGCCTCCCAGGTTACTCCTGCAAGGGTGAGACAGGAAAAACCCAATACCCCTGCCCGCTATGCACCTGAAAAACTCCCAGAAGTTGCTCAACCATCAAATAACTCAAACAGCCCTGTCAGTACAACTGCGGGGAAAATAAAGGATTATAATAACGCCTATATTGATCCTAATAGTTATGACAGTGGTGCTACAGGTACTTATCAAGCACCAAATTCCGTAATTCTCACAGAACGCTCCAGTGGTTGCCGATCGATTTTGCCTTCAGGGCAAAGCGTATTAGGCGGCGTTTGCGCCAAAACACCCCAAAAGAATATAGCTGATTCTAATGGTAAAGCAGCACCTAATTGGCTCCGAAGAAGTCAAAACGCACAATTACCAGTAGTTCCACCCGTGCGGCAGATTGCAACTACTGGCAATACCAGTAGATGGCGTGCTGCTCAAAGTGTTTCTAGTGGTGACACCAAAACCGCATATCGCCCGAATCGATTTATCCCAAATCCCAGCGAGTTTAGCCCCACAACAGTGAGTGCAACTCCCATTGCGCCAAGTGGCGGGACTTTACCTCCACCAATGGCAGATGGTAACATTGCACCCCGTCCCAGCAACGTAGCTTACGACTTTTCACTGGCATCAGTATTGCCGCAAATCCCCTACATAGGGAGAGTTGCCTATAGTGGTACGGGAATGATGTATCCACTGTCTATTCCCGCTCCCATTACTTCTTTGTTTGGTTGGCGAATTCATCCAATCACAGGAAATCAACGCTTCCATGCTGGTACAGACTTGGGTGCGCCTACGGGAACACCAGTTTTGGCAGCAGCTGCTGGTCAAGTGGAAACTGCTAACTGGTTGGGCGGTTATGGTTTGACCGTGATCCTAAATCACAAATCTGCTGAACAAACTCTTTACGGTCACATGTCAGAAATCCTTGTTCAACCTGGTCAGTGGGTACAACCTGGAACTGTCATCGGGCGAGTTGGCAGCACCGGAGCTTCCACAGGCCCTCATCTGCACTTTGAAGTCCGCCATCTGACACCGAACGGGTGGGTTGCTACTGACCCAGGCGTGGAATTGCAAAGTGCCCTCAGTCAGTTAGTGCGAGGCTTGCAAACCGCCCAGGTTAGTCAAGAACCAGGTAGCTAGAAGAACTTGAGGGGCAGGGGGAGCAGTTCTTGAGCAGGGGAAGAAATCAATTCAAAATTCAAAATTCAAAATTCAAGAACTTCTGCCTCCTGCCTTCTGCCTGGTTGTTGAGCGTAGTCGAAACACTGCCTTCTCTTTCCCAATGCCCCATGCCCTATGCCCAATTACAAATACCCGTGTTCTGCTAGGAATGCGGGTGTAATGCCATCTATACCATTGTCATCATGGGCGGTGGTGTGGGGGTTGCCAGAATAAAGGAATTTTTCGACGTATTTGCCGAGAATATCCCCTTCGAGATTCACTAAACTCCCAGAAACCAAATAGCGAAGATTTGTCTGGCTGTATGTCAGGGGAATAACCGCTACTTTGAATTGGGAGAGTTCTGGTTCATAATCGGCGACTGTGAGGCTGATGCCATTGACGGCTATGCTACCTTTGGGGACAATGTACCGTGCGATCGCCTCGGATGCAATAAAGGTCATTTCCCAAGAAGTAGCCGTTTGTTGTGCCACTAGCAATTGACCGATGCCGTCTACATGACCCATCACAAAATGACCGCCAACTTTGCTGCCTACCCTGAGTGACGCTTCTAAATTGACATATCTCTGTTGGGTTTGCTCACCTCCCAGAGTAGTGCGGCGTAGAGTTTCCGGTGAAGCCGTGGCAATAAACCCGTCTTTTAAAACTTGTTCCACTGTCAGGCAAACACCATCTACAGCAACACTGTCACCATAAGCCAAATCTTGCATAATTACTTCACCCGACTGGCTCACACAAGTAATTTGCCAAGAATCGCCCCCTAAGGGTTCCATCGTTCCTAATGCCTGGATTAATCCTGTAAACACGGCTTTTTTATCAAACTAACTCTATTTATTGCCTAATTTTGCCTGAAAGCAATTGGTAATTGTCACAGAAATTTAGAACATCCAAGTATATTTTCTGACTTTTTTTCGTATAGGAATATTAACACATTAGCATCCTTCACAAGGCATACTTGGGTAAGAAGGTTATTGTTTAAGAAGACCAATTTGACTTACTCTGGTTTTCACCACAAGTTCGGAGTTTAATAGAAGCAATTATAGAGAACGAATGCTTATGTTTATTAGTCTCGCCAAACCGCCCCAAAAGGGGTACTATTTGTTACACAGCATCCAAGGTTCTCAAAGGATTGTAGAGGCCTAGCCAATGATTGAAATGAAAGTCGCTGGCATAGCATTAGATGCCATAACCCGCAGCCCGATCGTCCTTTTGAAAGATTCTTCAGATCGGCGGGCTTTGCCAATTTACATTGGTCAGGAACAGGCTAGGGCCATTATGGGCGCACTAGAGAATCAGAAGCCTCCCAGACCTTTAACTCACGACCTGATTGTGAATATTCTAGAGACTTGGAATATGACTCTAGAAAAGGTAATTATTCATTCTCTGCAAAAGGATACATTTTATGCAGCTTTAATTGTCCAGCAAGGCGAGGTCAAAAAAGAAATTGACGCGCGTCCTAGCGATGCGATCGCTATTGCCCTCCGTACAAATACTCCCATTTGGGTAATGGAAGAAGTGATTGCCGATGCTTCTATCCCTGTTGATCGCGATGCAGATGAAGCCGAACAGCAAGCCTTCCGTGAATTTATTTCCAATCTCCGTCCTGAAGATTTGATCAAGCGCTTTGGTAATGGCGACAGCTAGGCAATTTTAGATTTTGAATTTTGGATTTTAGTGAAGCAGCACGATCTTGGGGAGCCAGTGCCTTGGGCGGGCAATGCCAGACTTGAAGCATCTGGCGTGGTTTCCCCCATAAGTGACTGCTGTTAGCGCAGCGTAAAGCCTTCGGCATGGCTTCGCTTAGAGCGAGTCTTGTCTATGACACGCCAAGGGCGACCGAGCGTCACCCGTTCGCGCAGCGTCTCCCTTGGGAGAAGAAATTCAAGGAAAAATCTAAAATCTAAAATCTAAAATTGAATGACTCCTAACTCTTTGTTTAAAGATGCAATACCGACGCTTTGGGAAAACGAATCTGCGCCTCTCGGTTTTTTCTCTGGGAACAATGCGCTACCTGGCTAATTTTGAAAATGCTCACCAGACTATAGAGCAAGCCTTAGCGCTAGGAATTAATCATCTAGAAACTGCCAGAGGTTACGGCAAAAGTGAGGAGTATCTTGGTAGGGCACTAAAAGCTGGGTTATCAGTATCTCGAACGAAGCTTTACGTCACTACCAAAATCTCAGCCACAGCAGATGCTGACACCATGCGTCGGTGTATCGACGAATCCCTAGAACGATTACAGCTTGATTATTTAGATTGCTTGGGTGTTCATGGTTTGAACACTTGGCAGCATCTGGAGTGGGTGCAAGCCAAAAATGGCTGTATGCAAGCCGTGGAGGAAGCTGTTGCTGATGGCCGAGTGCGACACGTTGGTTTTTCCACCCACGGACCATTAGAGATAATTCAGGCTGCAATTAACACAGATTTGTTTGAATTTGTCAATCTGCATTATTATTATTTTTTCCAACGGCACGCCCCAGCGATTCAACTAGCTGCCGAGAAAGATATGGGCATTTTCATTATTTCCCCTGCTGATAAGGGAGGACGCCTCTACACGCCACCTGAGACTTTAAAAAACTTATGTTATCCGTATTCACCCTTAGAACTAAGTTATCTATTTTTACTTTCTGATAACCGTATTAATACTTTGAGCATAGGGCCAGCTAACCCAGATGAATTAATAGAACCTTTACGAATCGCTGACCATGATGGAGAGTTAACATCAGCAGAAATTTCCACTTTTTGGCGTTTAGAAAATCACCAAAAAGTTGCCTTGGAAACTGATAATTGTAGCCAATGTTATGCTTGTTTGCCTTGTCCAGAAAATATCAATATTCCAGAGGTATTACGGTTACGTAATCTCGCCGTAGCATACGACATGAAAGACTATGGACAATATCGTTACGGAATGTTTGAAAATGCCGGTCACTGGTTCCCTGGAATGAAAGGCAACCGTTGTACAGAATGCGGTGACTGTTTGCCTCGCTGTCCAGAAAAGTTAGATATTCCAGCTTTGTTGAAAGATACTCACCAAAAATTAAGTGGGAAAGCAGGCCGAAGATTGTGGGGTTGAGGAGGAGGCAAGGGAGCAGGGGGCAGGGGGAGCAGGGGAGGCAAGAAAAGTGATTTGTATCAATTATTTTGTGAAATGGTATGACCACACTGAAACATAAAAACCCCAAAAAGTTTTTAGGTTTTAATTTCAGGGTTTTCAGCGAACATTCTTAGAAAAATGTAAAATTAATAAAGATTTAATAGAGTCAGAAAGAGCAGCCCAAGCTGGGGTATCTCGCCAAAAAAAGATGAAAATTAAAAAAAAAGAAATATCCTACGCCAATCACTGACGGTTTTCCGCTACAGTGGACGGGCTGTAAGCTTAGTATGGACTACTAGCCGATCGCTGACTATTCTTCTGGCTAGTTTAACTTTAATGGCTGGTCTTTTACCGGCGGCGATATCCTACCTCGGTAAGTTAATTGTTGATGCAGTGGTATTTGCCTCTCAAGTTAACTCACACAATGGTTTTGTCAATATTTCTCATCCTTTGTCGTATGTAGGATTAGAAGCGATCGCTGTAATTTTACTAGCAGGCAGTCAACGGGGAATCACTATTTGTCAGTCGTTATTGCGGGCGCTAATGGGTCAGCGAGTGAATGTACTCATCTTAGAAAAGGCGCTGACACTGGATCTTAGGCAGTTTGAAGACTCAGAATTTTATGACAAATTAACCAATGCCCGACGAGAAGCATCAGTTCGTCCCCTTTCTTTAGTAAACCGCACCTTTGGGTTAGTGCAAAATGCTCTTTCCCTTTTCACCTACGGTATTTTGTTAATAAATTTCTCAGGTTGGGCGGTTGTGGTGCTGATTTTGGCAGCTATGCCTGTATTTATTTCTGAAACAAAGTTTGCTGGAGAAGGCTTTCGCTTGTTTAGTTGGCGTGCGGCAGAAACTCGTCAACAGCACTACTTAGAAAATCTGCTAGCAAGAGAAGATTTTGTTACAGAAGTCAAACTCTACCAACTAGGAGAGATGTTGCTAGGGCGTTACCGCAACCTGTTCGATCAACTCTATGGCGAAGACCGCGATTTGACTCTGCGGCGAGGACTGTGGGGCTATCTCCTGGGTTTAGTCAGTACTGGTGCTTTTTACCTAGCTTATGCTTGGATTGTCCTGGAAACAGTGCGAGGTAAGATTTCCTTGGGAGATATGACAATGTATCTCACTGTGTTTCGCCAAGGACAATCTACTTTCTCCAGTGCCCTCACTTCTATTGGAGGGATGTATGAAGACAATCTATATTTATCAAATCTTTATGATTTCCTGGAAGAAGAAGTACCAAAGTCTTGGGGTAAGGCAACTATTGGTTTAAATTCCCAAGATGGTATCCGTTTCGAGAACGTATCATTTACTTATCCAGGAAGTTCCAAGCCAGCATTGAGAAACATTTCGCTGCATCTCAAACCCAGAGAGAAACTGGCAATTGTCGGTGAAAACGGTTCTGGAAAGACTACCTTAATCAAACTACTTACCCGACTCTACACGCCAGACTCTGGGCGAATTTTCTTAGATGGCTTGGACTTGCAAGAATGGGATGTCGATGTATTGCGGCGTCGGATTGGTGTGATTTTTCAGAACTTTGTCCGATACCAGTTCACTGTGGGGGAAAATATTGGCGTGGGCGATGTAGAACATCTTGAAAACAAAAACCGTTGGCAAACTGCTGCTGAAAAAGGGATGGCGCAATCTTTTATTGACCAATTACCCCAAAGCTTCCAGACTCAACTTGGTCGTTGGTTTAAGGGAGGACAAGAACTTTCTGGGGGACAGTGGCAAAAGATTGCGCTTTCTCGTGCATTTATGCGATCGCAAGCAGATATCTTGGTATTAGATGAACCAACATCAGCAATAGATGCCCAAGCTGAGTTTGAGATTTTCAATCATTTTCGCGCTATTACTCAAAATCAGATGGTACTTTTGATTTCCCATCGCTTCTCAACAGTAAGAATGGCTGACAAAATTCTAGTTATAGAAAATGGGGAAGTTATAGAACAGGGAACTCACGAAGAACTGTTACAGCTAGGAGGACGTTATGCCAAGTTGTTTCTGTTACAAGCAGCCGGTTATCAATAGGAAAAGAAGCTAGCAATCTTTGTGAATTGAGATAGCGATGCCTACGCTTACTTTTTACAAAGCACATAACATATCTATCTAACCACGTTAAACTGTTCAGTAAATATGGGTCACTAGACGCTCCGTATCGTTAAACATTGCTACCTGATAAAATTATGCAAATAACAAAACAGCGATACTATACCCCAGAGGAATATTTAGAGCTAGAAGAAGCCGCTGACTACAAAAGTGAATACATTGATGGGCAAATAATTCCTATGGCGGGTGGAACAGTAAATCACAATCGGATAGCTGGTAATTTCTATGCTGTGTTAAACTTTGCGTTCAGACAAGAAGAATACGAAGTGTTTAACAGCGATATGCGTCTGTGGATACACCAAAAGCGTATCTACACGTATCCAGATGTGACAGTAATAGCCGATGAACCAGAATTTTTCAATAACCGTACAGATATTATTACAAATCCCCAAGTTATTGTTGAGGTTTTGTCTAAATCTACTAAAAACTATGATTCTCCTGCGGAGACGCTATGCGAACGCGAAGATAAATTTCAGGCTTACCGAACTATTTCTACTTTCCAAGAATATCTATTAATTGATCAAACACGGATTCATGTAGATCAATTTTCTAAAACTGGGAAAAAACAATGGACGCTTCGTGAATATGATGAAGAAGATGAAGCGATCGCACTTGTAACCGTATCCTTTGAGATTTCTCTACAAGATTTATACAACAAGGTGAAATTTGAGCCTGTTGAATCCGAAGGCGAAAGTGCTGATATTGAAGGATTGGGGTAAAGTGCGTAGGCGTAGCTTGCACTTCTCTACGAGACGCTGCGCGAACGACAAAGCGGAAATCGAGCGAAGTCGAGATTCAGTGACCATCGGAGGTATCGCAATTTAACCTAAAGTAAATAAAGTAAATTATTCAGTATGTGTTTTCTGAAGAGAGAACAGCAGTACTACAATTAAAACTAAATCATGCCTACAGGGAAAGAGTATGAAGCTAAAATTGCAAACTATAACTGGGATGATTTAATACAACTGTGGTCAGAAATTGAATCAGGTGATACTCCTGATTGGGATGAAGGTAAAGCATTAGAGTATTTAGTTTTACGAGCCTTTGAACTCGATGGTGCTGAAGTAACCTGGCCTTATAGTGTACGAGTCGATGGAGATGAATTAGAACAAATTGATGGAGTAGTTTATTCAGAAGCTTTAGCTTGTATTATAGAATGCAAAGATTTAAGTACAAAGGTTAATATTGAACCAATTGCAAAGCTAAGAAATCAACTATTACGCAGACCAGCAACAACTATCGGTAGTGTATTTAGTCGTAATGGATTTACGGAAGCAGCTATAACGTTAGCGAGATTTGTTTCACCCCAAACGATCCTCTTATGGGGAGGGGAAGAAATTAATTATTCGTTGCAAAACAAAAGTACAAGTAGGTCGCTAATCAAAAAATATCGATATTGTATTGAATATGGTCTTCCTGATTACAACATTACGATTGAGGCAAAAACATGACCCAAGCTTATATTATTACAGAAGGAAATCAAGACATAATAATTTTAAAACGATTGCTACCACAATCTATTATTCAAGAAATTAAATTTATCGATGGTTCGGGTCAGTATGGAGCGCGATCGTTAGCGAGTACAATCCTGGTTGCTAGATCAATTCCTGTTGCTCTGGTAACGGATGCAGATACAGAAGATGATTCACTTGTTAGCGAACAATTAGACGCACTAAATTATCTACTCAGTCAAGCATCTCCTGGCATTCCTTTTAAAGTTTTACTGGCAGTTCCAGAAATAGAAATAATATTACTACAAAATCGCCCATTGATTGAAAAATTAGCAAAACGTAGCTTTACTGATTTAGAATGGCAACTTGCTCAGAGCAAACCAAAAATGTTTTTAGAAGCAGTTTTAAGCAAAGATACGCCAGTTATTCATAAAATATTAACTAGTGCTAGTGATGATGAAATACAGACATTGCAACAATACCCATTAATACAAGACTTGATTAATTTTTTATCATCAGTTGCTGTTACACCTATAGTTTAAATTGATTAATAAATAATCAAAACTATCGCATGATTGTGTAAAGCACCTCTCACCTCTAATGAAATCATGATTCACAACAAAGAAAAATTTATTTTTTCGGGGTAGCGATCGCTCCACCTGTGCAAAAGATTTAAGCTACTTTTAACGGTTTATGAGGAAAAGTAATTGGCTCTGGCAAAGGTTTTCCTTGCTCTTCATACCATTCTAATCAGAGATTCAATTACTTCTTGCCCATGTTTATCGGCTTCTTCATAACTCTTACCATGAATGTGGAACTGCTGCTAAGGAAATTCCAGTAAGTGTACTAAGTAGCAATTATCCTCATCTGACCATTGAATTACCATACTAGAGCGATCATTCATTCTTCTTCTGCGTGTAATTATTGTTGCTTATAAAACTGAGCAGGTGTTAATCTGACATAATTGAGTTTGGGCGCACTACTTCAGCGTGAAAACATGAGGATGAGTGAGCCAGTCAGCAGTAAATTATCATAATTTAAAGTAATTTATGCTACTAGTATATCTTTAGGACAATAAGTAAGCTTTGCTATTATAATGCCTTTGCTTGAATCTAGGCTATGCAAAGCTCTCTTTGTAAAGATTTTTATCTAATTAACTTATAAAACTTTCTTGCTGTAAATAATATGAAAACTACAGAAAGATTTCATCTTCAGAGAGTAAAAGATTTACAAGAAATTTTTTCTGAAGCTAATTTAGTAGAAGTTTGGCGTAATGTAGTTCGTCAACAATTACGCTCGCAAGACATTAGTGATTTACATGATTATTATGACTTTAATATCAATATTAAGGAACGTAGTGCCTTTATCCAGCAACAAATTCTTAGTGGCCAATATCGTGCTAAATCTCCCCTCATTTATAAATTAGAAAAAAAGTATGGTGTATGTAGGCATATAATGTTACCGTGTCCATCTGATGCACTTGTTTTACAGACTATAGTTGAAAAAAGCCTGCAACAAAAGCTATTAAATTCTCAACCTAGTAAACAAGCTTATTATTCTAGAGATAAACACACTCTTAAATTACCACACGAATTTAAAAATTTACGGGACTATCCCTGGCATATACAGTGGAAAAAATTTCAAAAAGAAATTTGGAAATTTGGTAGTAATTGTAGTTTTTTAGCAGTTACTGACATTGCTAACTATTATGACAGTATTGGACTTAGAGAACTACGTCATATAATTTCCAGTCAAATTGAAACACCCGAAGTTGTTTTGGATCTTTTATTTACTATAATTGAACAACTTTCATGGAATCCAGACTATTTACCATCATCATTAAAAGGATTACCAACTATCAATCTAGAAGCAGCAAGATTATTAGCTCATGCATTATTATTTGAGGTTGATGAAGTTATTCAATCTAGAACAAATGGTAATTTTGTTCGCTGGATGGATGATATTAACTTTGGTGTTAACTCTTTTGAAGAAGCTTGCGAAACATTAGGAGTAATAAATGATGTATTAAAAAGTAGAGGATTAGCTTTAAATCTTGGAAAGACCAATATATATAATCCTGAAGAAGTTGAAAGACATTTTTTAGTTAAAGAAAATAAGTTCTTGGATTCAATAAATACAAAAGAAACTGACATAAATAAATATAACGAAATAGTTTGCCAACTTTATGAAGAATTTAAAGAACATCAAAAATTAAGTAATTTAAAAAGTTGGGACAAAGTTACTAAACGTTTTTTCACAATAGCAGGCAAACTAAAATCTAATATATTATTAGATAATATAAGAGAATTATTTTTAAAAAATCCTAGTATTAGAAGCAACATAATTTACTATTTATCTTTGTTAGGTTTTTCGTATGAGACTTCAGTAGTAGTTATCGAAATATTAGAAAATTTAAAAGTATATGATGATGTAACTCTATTCTACATCGTAAAACTTATAACTGATTGGTCTATTCCAAATAATCAATATTGCAAAGAGATTATTGACAAAATTTACTCAATATTAAAGAAAAATAAAAAGTCATTTGATTACTATTGCACATTATGGTTTATGGCAAAGTATGGTAAACCTCAAGAAATTCTATCTTTAATACAAAGTAATAAATCACTTTGGCTACATGATCCATTTTTGAGAAGACAAATTATATCTGTAATTCCAAGGATTATTTTTTATAGGTATGATTTATGCCAAAAAATGTTAGACGAGGAAACATCTTCAGGACTAGAAGATTCAGGCTCAGTAGCAAACAATATCAGATATATTGGGAAGCAAGAAAAATTATCTTTTGATTTAAATGCTTACCTATTCCCCAAAACTAAACAAAATCCTTATCCACTTGCGAAATATTTAATCCTGTTAGCTTGTTTATCCTCAGAACATTTAAAATCAGATGAAATTGTAAAGAAAAAAGTTTTTGAATATATCAACGATCCTTGGTACTTAAATTGGCTTGAGACATACGTTTATTAATTGTATGCTTCATAACTAAATGATAGTTGATCATCTTTAATTTTATAAAGGATGATTAGTTATGATCGCACTCCCTCCCCATAAACTTCGATAAAATCACTATGGTACTACTTAACCCCAAATCTGATGAAAAGCGATCGCTCTTGTTTTTGCCCAAGTTTAAATGGTATATTTTGTTTGACTTGTTAAAATTCCATCAACTCGATAAACTGAGCAGAAGACAGGGAATATTATGCAGGCCATTTAGTGCTATAGGCTTTAGCAAATGACTCGTTAATTTCCTTCGTTTTAGCTCGAAATGGAATATCTATCGTAATATAAAATAACCATTTTGCAGCTAGAGAAAATTGTCGCTCTTTCATAAATAAAAATAGACGATTCGGTGTTTGCAAAACTTGATTGTAAGGATGATTATCCCAACTTTTATTCAACTCTACTTTTGTAATTACTCGTTTTATTATCAATAGAAACCCAAGAATTAACAAGCCATAATACTGGAGAATAGATCCATATTTCAACTTTTCATAAAGGTAATTCAAATCTCCACCTAGTCCTCTCCAGATTCTATTTTCAGCAGGAGCCTGGAAATGCTCTGCTTTGACTGTTTTAGCCTTAATAATTTTGAAACCATGCTTTTGTATTCGTCGTGCTAACTCGTGTTCGTCGCAAGCACTGCTTCTAAAATATCGAAGATTTGTATCGAAGCGAAAATGATTAAAGATTTCTCGTCGTAATGACCAGAGGCTACCAGTGCCAAATGTTATTGTTCCTTTAGCAGAACCACCCTGTTCGTAAATACACCCCCAAATAGTCATCACATCTGGGTCTTCTGTGTAAATTTTGATTAATTCATTAAAGCAATCAGGAAATGGACTCACGTCGTCGTCCATTAGGACAATAATCTCACCTTTGGTGTGAGCAACACCGAGATTTCTAGAAAAGCAAGCTCCTTGATTCTGATTATTTCGTAGAATAAGAAGGTTTTTTATATTCTCGTTACCAGCCTTGAGAAAGCTTTGTGTATCGTCTGTTGAGGCATCATCAACTATTACTACCTCATAGTTTGGATAGTCAAGTTTCGCGATCGCTGGAAAACTGTAGCTACGTAAACTAGAAGCTCTATTATATGTTGCAATTACAATAGATATAAGTGGTTGTTCCATATACTTTAATCTGTATATATTTTCTAATGTATTTAATTCAAAATTCTAAAAATTTGGAATAGAAAATTGCTGAAATACTTAATCTATAATAATTTGGCTAAATCTATACTTATTACCGTATTTTTACTAAAATATATAAAAAATAACAAATAAAATATAACATTAATCGTAAAACTACTTAAAACCAGTTCTCAGGAATTATCGAACTTCTGTTAATTTTAAATAGCGATCGCCCCTAGCAGCCCTTCCCAACCATCCCTCACCAACTTAGATAAAATCATTATGGTGCTACTTAACCCTTCCCAACTCTCCCTTAAACGTCCTGAATTACTCGCGCCAGCAGGTAATTGGGACTGTGCTAAAGCTGCTGTGGAAAATGGGGCAGATGCGATTTACTTCGGTTTGGATCGGTTTAACGCCAGAATGCGGGCACAAAATTTTACTGAGGCAGACTTACCCCAATTGATGAAATTCCTGCACCGTCGGGGCGTAAAGGGTTATGTCACCGTCAATACGCTAATATTTCCCAAAGAATTAGCAGAAGCGCAGCAATATCTCTGCACAATTATTGCAGCAGGTGTGGATGCGGTGATTGTCCAAGATGTCGGAATTTGTCGTCTGATTCGTCACCTCTCCCCAGATTTTCCCATCCATGCTTCCACCCAAATGACTATCACCAGTGCGGCTGGAGTGGAATTTGCTAAATCCCTCGGCTGTCAATTAGTCGTGCTGGCGCGTGAATGTTCTCTTCAGGAAATCAATAAAATACAGCAGCAGATTGCCCAATCAGAAACTTCGCTACCCTTGGAGGTTTTTGTTCACGGTGCTTTGTGTGTGGCGTATTCCGGTCAGTGTTTGACTAGCGAGGCTTTAGGCGGACGTTCTGCCAACCGAGGTGAATGTGCCCAAGCTTGCCGGATGCCCTACGATTTAATCGCTGATGGCGAAGTTGTGAATTTAGGCGATCACAAATATTTACTTAGTCCTCAAGACTTAGCAGGGTTAGATGTTCTGCCAGATTTAGTCAAATCAGGAGTAACTTGTCTCAAGATTGAAGGTCGTTTGAAAGCCCCAGAGTATGTTGCTAATGTCACCCGTGTTTATCGGCAAGCCCTAGATGGGGTGATGACAGAATTAGAAAGACCTAACCTCCTAACCCCCTTCCCTACTAGCGTTGGGGGAATGAAGGCTCCCCTCTCCGTTTCGGAGAGGGGTTGGGGGAGAGGTCAATCAAATCAAGAACACTACAACTTAGAGATGGCATTTTCTCGCGGACTCTACACAGGTTGGTTTGGTGGGATTAATAATCAGGAACTAGTTCACGCCCGTTTTGGTAAAAAACGTGGAGTTTATTTGGGTGAAGTCAGCCGCATTCACAACGAACAGGTAACAGTCAAACTGGAAGCACCTGTAAAACCGGGGGATGGAATAGTATTTGACTGTGGTCATCCAGAGGCGAAGGAAGAAGGCGGCCGGGTTTATGCTGTGGTGTGCAAAGGTAAAGAAGCTATGTTGACATTTGGGCGAAATGACTTGAACCTGCGCCGAGTGCATATAGGCGATCGCATTTGGAAAACCAGCGATCCAGAACTCGATAAGCAACTACGTCAAAGTTTTGCAGGCGAAAATCCTCAATTTCAACGTCCGATTGACTTGGAGATTTATGGAGAAGTTGGTCAGCCATTAATTGCGATCGCCCGCGATCGACTCGGTAATATTGTCCAAGTAGAGTCTGCAATTTCCTTGGTGGAGGCGCACACCAAACCCTTAGATACCGACCGTTTACAAGAACAATTCGGTCGTTTGGGTAACACACCTTTCTGTTTGGGAACGCTAACCAACCACCTCAACAGTGCTATTATGCTACCCGTCAGTGAATTGAACCGGATGCGGCGGGAAATCGTCGTGCAGTTGGAAGAATTGCGAAGTCAACCCAAACGCTGGCAATTACGTTCTAAAGTCTCTTTCCAAGACCTACTACCCTCCTCATCTCCCTTATCTCCCACCCTGCGCGAAGCTAAAGCTACATCTCCTTCACTCATCGTCTTAGTACGAAACCTCAAGCAACTCGAAGCTGCCCTGAAAGCTGGTATTGAAACCTTATACTGTGAATTTGAAGACCCCCGCGCCTACCGAGAAGCCGTGCAGCTAGTACATAAACAAAGGCAACAATCCCCATTTCCCACAATTTGGGTTGCACCTCCGCGAATTACCAAACCGGGGGAAAATTGGATTTTGCAGCAGGTACGTGCTTCAGAAGCAGATGGCTATTTAATACGCAACTATGACCAATTACAATTCTTTGCTCAAGACCGTTGTATTGGAGATTTTTCGCTCAACGTTGCTAATCCCTTAACAGCAGACTACTTTCAGCAACGCTTTGGTTTAGAACGGCTGACAGCATCCTACGACCTGAATATTACTCAACTGCAAGACCTGCTTACCAGTTGCCCACCCCAGTGGTTTGAGGTGACAATCCATCAACATATACCGATGTTTCACATGGAGCATTGTGTATTTTGTGCCTTTCTATCGACAGGTACAGACTACACTAACTGTGGACGACCTTGTGAAAAGCAGGAAGTGAAACTGCGCGATCGCGTTGGTAGCGAACATGTCCTCAAAGCCGATGTAGGTTGTCGTAATACTGTATTTAATGGCACTGCTCAAACCGGAGCCGAGTACGTGCAGCGCCTCATAGAACTGGGATTACGTCAGTTTCGTATTGAGTTTGTCAATGAAACACCAGAAGAAGTGGGTAAAACAATACATTGCTACACTCAACTACTGCAAGGTGAGATTACAGGTTCCCAACTCTGGCGCGAGTTGAAACTGCAAAATCAATTGGGCGTAACTCGTGGCCCTATGGGAGTGTCTGCATTGCGATAATAATTGCAAGCTGCCCTATTCACCATTGCTGGGCAGCTTGTTTAACTATTTCTACCAACCTCAACACAGTTGGCGATGTCTCGTTTTTTCGCCAAATCATTGCAATACCCACTTTTGGGGTAGGTTCTTCTAAAGTCTTATAAACTACCCCAATCCGTTGCAAATTTTGCAAAGATGCTGGGACGATCGCCACACCCATCTCGGCTGCTACTAGGCTGACAATCGTTTGCATCTGGATAGCTTCTTGGGCAACCTTGGGACTAAAGCCTGCTTGTTGGCAGAGACTAATAATTAAGTCGTAAAGTCCTGGTGCTAATATCCTGGGAAATAAAATAAACGGTTCATTGGCAAGGGATGTCAAACACACATTAGATTGACTTGCTAGCAAATGTGCTTCAGGTAGTGCCACCATCAGCGACTCTTGAAAAATTGTTTCGCAGCTAAATCTATTTTCTTCAATAGGTGGACGCAATAATCCCACATCCATTCGACCTTCTCGTAACCACTCTAACTGCTGATCTGTAGTTAGTTCATGCAACTCGATGCTCACACCAGGAACGCAACTACGAAAAATTCGCAAAATAATAGGCAAAATATTATACGCCGCAGAACTGACAAAGCCGACCACCAACTCTCCAACTTCGCCGCGACTAGTTTGCCGCCCGACTTGGATTGCCTGTTGTAACTGCCTCATAATTTGCTGCACTTCATCCAGAAACACTTGCCCCGCTTCTGTTAACTGTACTTTTCGTTTCGTGCGGTAAAACAGTTCAAAACCTAATTCCCCCTCTAGCTGCCGAATTTGTTGACTTAGGGGAGGTTGGGCAATGTGTAATCGTTCTGCCGCCCGTCCAAAGTGCAATTCTTCTGCCAAGGTGACAAAGTAGCGCAAGTGTCGTAGTTCCATCTGTTACCTAAACTCATATCTTTAAAATATTAGTTAAGGTGAAAATATATATTGGACATAATTAAAAATCTTTTCTACTGTGATAATTAGGCGGTGATGAATCGGCAAATCAACACACTGTAATTTCACTACTTATGAATAATCTTTCAATACCTAAAAATTCTTGGGATGCTGCTCTTTACCAAGATAAACACGCCTTTGTCTGGCAGTATGGTGAGGACTTGCTAAAATTCCTCAACCCTCAGCCAAGAGAATCCATTTTGGATCTTGGCTGTGGTACTGGACAACTCACAGAAAAAATTGCCCAAGCTGGTGCTGAAGTAATAGGAGTTGATCGTGCATCCGCGATGATTGAGAAGGCAAGACAAAACTATCCCCATATTCGCTTTGATGTTGCTGATGCTAGTAACTTTAAAGTAGATAAGCCATTGGATGCTGTATTTTCCAACGCTGTATTACATTGGGTGAAAGAAGCAGATAGTGCGATCGCTGCCATCCATCAATCTCTAAAACCCGGAGGGCGTTTTGTGGCAGAATTTGGTGGTAAGGGAAATATAAAGGCGATCGCCACAGCTTTAGAAAGCGCCTTAGAAACAATTAATATCCCCGCACAAGCTCTAAATCCCTGGTATTTCCCTAGTATTGCTGAATACGCCACCCTATTAGAACAGCAAGGCTTTGATGTTATTTATGCCATACTTTTTGCTCGTCCAACTCCTTTAGCAGAGGGAGAAGCAGGTATGGCAAACTGGATTGGGATGTTCGCTGGCACTTTTTTAGCAGGACTTTCTAGTGAGCAACAAATACAAGTAATTCGCGTCGTAGAGGAATATCTCAAGCCGACGCTGTATCAACAAGGAACTTGGACGGCAGATTATCGAAGAATTCGCATCGTTGCCATTAAAGTTTAAAATGTGCGAATTTTGACTTAATAACTTAATTACGAATTACGAGTTATTTATGCATATACCCAAATTGTGCGATACCTGCGGCGGGCGCAGCCATCGCCAGACACCGTTTTCATTACTACTAACTATTGCCCTCACAGTTTTATTAGTCCCGCCTTCACTAGCGCAAACGCCCCCAATACCCTCGCCTTCTAGTGCGCCTTTAGAACTAGACTTATTAACCAAGCCAAAAGACTATGTAATCACAGCTAACACCATAAACCCAGCGCGATTAACCGTTCCCAGTTTATGGTGGGCACAACAAAACTCTGAAAAAAAGCTGTTAGATAATTGGATAGCATATCCAGCTTCTGACAAAGAACCTGCACGAGTAGACTTGATCGTGAATCAGCAAATTTGGAGCTTACTAGAGTATGTAGAGCGCTACGACTTCGTAAATCGCTTGGGTAGCGCTGCACGGAACTTTGGTTACAACGTCCGGGTATTTAATTATCAAAAAGAACCCTTGGCAACCTACACTTGCAACTTTAGTATAAGTCCAGCTTTATGCAGTATCCAAACAACTGTTAAGAACAAGATAGGTTTACAACGTTTACTCTAGTAAATAGAGACGCGATTAACCCAAGTCTTTCCAGGAGTTAGGAATTGGAGGAGATGAGGGAAATGGGAAATCAATGCCCAATGCCCCATGCCCAATTCCCAATTCCCAATTAAACCTTAATTTTGGCGAATAAAGACTCGTATTGTTTTATTGCTGATGGAGGTAAAGGAAGTAAAAATTCACTTTTATCGAAAACTTTGTGTAGGCGTAGCCCGTCGTAGACATCGCTCTCTAACAAACTCCATAATGGTTCTTGAATATCGGAAGCGGCAATATTTGTAGGAATTGGTGAATTAGTTTTAGTCAGCACCGAAATTTGTTTAGCTGTGCTTGGTTGCCAACAAAAATCAATCCATTGATCTGATAAACTATCTCTAGTAATCCCTGCGGGACGTACCCATAAGTCTGCCCAAATTGCTGTTCCTGACTGGGGTATAACTGCGGCAAGTTGCGGATAACGTCCCAAAATGGGCAGTACATCGCTTGACCAACCAACCGCTAGCCAAGTGTCTTCCATAATTAGAGGTTCCAAATAGTGATTGGAACTGTAAAACTTCACCTGTTGATTTAATGTCTGTAATTCTTTTTCCAAGTCTGGTACTTGGTCAAGATTGTCTGTATTATAAGATTTTCCCAGCTTCTTTAAGACCAAACCAATAACTTCTCGTGGTTGATTGAGTAGGGAAATGCGCTGTTGTAATCCATCTCGCCACAAATCACTCCAATCTGTGGGCATCCATCCCAATTTTCGCAACTTGTCACGGTTATAAACAATCACCGTGCTACCCCACCTGTAAGGCGCACCCCACACTTTCCCTTGAGTATCCAAATTACCTTGGTCGTTGCGCGTTACTAGTTGTTTCCACCTTTCATCTAAAGCAGACCACTGTTTTAATTGGTTTCCCTGTACTTCTTGGAGTGGTTGAATCAATTTTTGCTCAATAGCCGCTTTTAGCCAGTAATCTCCCAATGTCACTAAATCTGCCTCAGCTGCTTTTTTACCTTGCCTAAAGGGTATAAAGCGACTCCATCCTTGCTCATCAGTAGCTTTTGGTTTCTGCTGCCAATTTTGTAATTGCTGAAATAAATCCTGTATCTGCTCAACTGGAGCAAACTTTAACTCCACCTGTGGCTGCAAACCTTTGTGGAACTGATTCACCACCTGACCAGGTATAGAACCTTTTAATAACTGTACTTTTAGTTGCGTCCGCTTGTTTCCACCACAGCCAAAAAGCAGTTGTGAAAGTGCCAATGTGCTTGTACCTAGCAAAAAAGACCGTCGATCCATTGATTTTGGATTTAAGATTTTTGATTATACCTAATATTAAGCAGAGATTTACCAGTGGCTGACTAGCTGAAAAAGTGGAGTTGGAGAATTTTCGGTATTTTCTATTGATAATACCGATAAATTAGAATATTTGACTCAAATTAGCGATTTTTTTGTCATATCACGACCTAAAGATTAATTTTTCTCGATAATTTTCTTTATTGGTACTGATGGTGAAACTTTACTTATATTTAGAAGTAATGATTTAAATGTCATATTTCCATCAAAAATTATCAATACTTAAATAATCCATAAGTATCGTTAAGGTTGGGAGTAAATTGAATAACATAAAGAAAATCTACGGATAAAGGTATTAAATGGAGCTATTACAGCAACAGATTCTGACTTTAAGCCAAAAACTGGATGACCTGTGTCAAGTAATTGAGCAGCTTGATGGAAAAGTCGCTCAAGCTTTCTCAGAGTGTTCTTTAGCGAATACACAAGCAAAGGATAATCATCAGGGAAATGGTACGGCTGGAGGCTACCAGTTCAAAGGACGTATCAGTTTAAATCCAGAAATGGAACACAAAGATGTATTAACAGATGGCGTTTATCTAGATATGCATCGTCAAAGTGGAGATAATATAACACCAGAAATTCAAATACAACGACTGACAGCACAATTAACAGCAGCGTACAATCGCATTGCTGCTTTAGAAGAACAATTACTTAGAGAGAGAATTCACTAAATTTAACTTTGAGTTCGTTCAACTAATTAAAAAATGGATTGAGGTAGGGAAGACAAGCCTTTAGGTTCAATTTCGAGTGATAGCTTGGTGGGAAGGTATTAAATATAAGCAACTAATCAAGCCACCAAAATTGATAAAAAAGTTAAACACACTATTACATATATTTACGTAATAGTGTGATATATTTACCTGTAAGCTATTAGTGTATTCCTCACTATTAAACAAAAAACAACCCTAAGACTGATGTAATTAGGGCATTGTATAGTTCAAAAACCAAGATTTTCTGATTAATCTGCGTTTTTATCATTAACACCTAATTAATTTATTGTTAGCAGTTGATGACAATCTTGGAAGTTTTTAACAAAGCGCACAGAAGCGGAGAATTCTGCTAAATTTAATTCGCTACAAATTAATTAAATGCTGTACTTAGCCGTTCCAGTTGAGCTTCAATGGCTGCCAAAAGCTGGTGTTGCTGCCAATCTTGGCTAAGATGGGCGGCTATGCAAGCGGCTCCAGCACCCATACCTTCTTTGACAAAACCCTGTTCATAAGCTTTCAGTTGGGGATAACGAGAATTAGCAAAGCTCAGATGAGTTGTTAATAGGGGAGGGGTTCCTCCACTTTGAATTAAGCTGCTTTTTCCTAAGTTGAGGGCTAAGTCAACTGTAGCGCCAGTAGGGTCTTCTGCCACCCATCGGGTTGTGCCTATAACTACTGCTTCTGGTTGCCATGATAAAGCGTAAGCTTGAGCGATCGCACTAATGAGCGCATAAACCGCCAGCATTTGCGTCCCACCAGCCAGCATTACACCACAACTACGGCTAGCAGCGATCGCCATACCAGCTACCACCACTTGCATGGGATCGCCCACAGCAGCGACGAGTTCTAGAGGATCTACAGAATTTGGGATTTGAGATTGCAATATCTCATCCTGCACTTTACTTCCCATCATCTTCTCCAGTCCTGTTTGCACTAGTGCCCACTTTTGCGTGTGGTTACAAACAGGGTGGCTACTGTTAACTTTTCCGGCAGCATCTATACCTAAACCAGTTAAGATTGCCAAGGCAGTTGTAGTACCTCCGACGACGCACTCACCGATAATCAGATACCCCTGTTGGATATTGGCAGCAAGGCGTTCTCCCCAAAGTAGCCCTTGTTCAAACAAGTGGTGTACCGTTGTGATTTCCATAGCAGCACCTCCACTTAAACATTTAGCAGAAGCGCCACCCAAATCAATTACTGGCACAGCAGGAGGCTGGGGTAAACCAGCATTAAATAAATGAACTGGTATGTTTAGCGACTCAAAAACAGCGCGAGAAATCAGTACAGGTGAAGCCCCAGCCGCTAATGGCGGTAGGGGATATTGGGCTTTATGTTCTGGGCCGTAATACAAAAACTCGGCATCGGCACAAGCAGTATATTTTCGATCCTCTGGAGTGCGACCAGCTGCCGAAATCCCTGGAATTAAACCAGTTTCAGTAAATCCTAAAACACAGGCAAATGTGGGTAGACAACCACGATACCTTCGCAGCCATTCTTCACCTTGTTCTTTTTGGGTATAAATACTAATTTGGGAATTGGGCATGGGGTATTGGTTATTAGTTAGGACTGATCATTTAACCAATGACAAATGACTAATAACTATCCTTCATAATCCATTAGGACTTGCACCCAGTGTGGTGGGCGGGGAATGGGGTTGCCCAGGCGGTCAAAAAGCAACCATGCTGCTAGGTGTACCACAAAAAGGTAGATCAGGTTGTTGAGTATAATTAGAGCGATCGCTCCCACTTGAATCAAAAACACACTGGGACTCACCAAAAAACTCAGCTTCAAAAATATCCACTCAATGAATTCAGTCACTTGGGTAATCAGATAAATCCACAGGTCTTCACCTGACAACACAGACAGCAACCACAGCCTAAAAAATACTCCCAAAGTACCCAACAGCGTACCCAAAGTGATAGAAACAATCCAGGGAACACGACGACGATACCACGTCGCTCCCAACAGCACGCCCATGAACCCGTAGGGCATGATAAACAGCAAACTGCGGGCTGGCCCCATCAGCACCGTCAGCAGTAACCCAGAGGTAAGTGCTGCCATCCATGCCGCACGTTTGCCCCAACGCAGATAAACCAGCGCGATCGGCACCGGAAAAAATATCCGCAAAACTGGGCCCAAGGGAAAGTAAAAATTAATAAACCAAATTAAGCTAGCGGTACTGGCTAAAAATGCTGTTTCCACCATCCTCAAGGGTGTATCAGCCTTGAGTTTAGGAGGTGTTAACTGCTGTTCTTTATTTAACCAATGATTCTGAGGAGTTGGAGATTCAGGGGATGGATCAACCTCTGGTTCATCTGGCAGAGAATCTAAAATACTCATATTTGACCAGTTCTTAAACGATCATTCTTTCTAAAGCTGACAAATCGGGAATACAAATAGTATCTTGATCCCGTTTAATCAAGCCTTTTTTTTCTAGTCTTGTCAACACTCGTGTAACTGTTTCCCGCGCCAGTCCGCTCAAACTACTCAATTCCCGATGAGGTAAATTGGGGATTTCGGTTCCTGTTTGCCCTTTTTTTCCCTGTCCTTCTGCCAAAAATAACAACGTATCTGCCACCCGTGACTGGCTATCAGATTCCCGCAACCGCAATCGGCGATTTACTTGCCGCAAACGTCGTGCCATGAGTTGCGCCAATCGAACTCCCGCTAAGGGTTCTATCTGAAGTAACTTGACAAAATCCTGAGCAGGCATACTACCAATTACCGTCGGGGCCAAGGTAATAACGTCCGTGGAGCGAGGTACTTCATCTAGGGCCGCCATTTCACCAAACAATTCTCCTTTGCCAAGAATATTCAGCGTTACCTCTTTTCCTTCCAGATTGTAGGTGCGAATTTTTACCCATCCATCCATAATAAAATACACAGAGCCGCCCCAGTCATTTTCTAGCAGAATTACTTGATTGGCTGGGTGAGTGCGGGTGACAAGATGGATGAGGGCTGATTCCACAGCAGTTTCTGGCAACCCTTGAAAAAAGGGAGCGGAGGTGATCATCCAGGAATTAGCCTGTGCTTGCAAGCTATATCGGTCTTCCATTACGACATCTTTATTCAAGCTGCTATGTACACACAACAAACAAAAGCGCCATTTTTAGCCTAAGCTATCATTGCACAGCTCCCTTTCAAAAAGAAAACCAAACTATGCTACATAAAAAAGCGACAATAACGTTTTTCTAAATAATCCTTACCTATAAGTTTAAACAGGGTAAAAGTTTTGCAAAAAGTAGTTTATAGCCAACGGAAGTATTGCTTAGGGGCTAGCTGCACTGCAAACTTGATTAGTTAAGAATATAGGCAAACAACATCAATGATACTAAAGGGAGTAAATTATTGCTCAGGTATTTTAGCGATTTTCAAAAATAGGCAAACAATGACCTGGAAAACTAAGCTTCTCACACAAACCCTGACTGAAGATTGCCACGACTCACAGTAATCCATAACATAATGACAGTCACAAGTCCAAAGCGGATTTTGCCGCTCAAAACTTCTCCTATGTCGACGCTGCGCGTCGCAAGATCCCCATAGGGGTAAGGTGATTGTAAAGTAATTGTCACATTAGTTGACATAGTTTTTTAAGTAAGGTAATAAAAGTGACTTCCAGTACAGATGAAATTCAAAAGCTGATCGCAGACATTGACAATTTACTTGCCAGTGGTGGCAAGCGCCTGTCTAGATTTCTGTCTGGTCAAGCGCAAGAGCCTAAAGAAGTTTTAGAACGAATTCGCGACTTCTTGGTGAAATTACAAGAAAAAGAAACATTCGAGAGCGGCGTCCCAAATCAGCCTTCTGAAGAACCGCCATCGCCTGTGTTAACAAAATTTATTGATCGTAACCAGTATCCACTACCGCCCCTCGAAACCAGTCAGGAAGAGAATACTATTGGCGCAGGACAATTAAAAAATGAATTGTCGAGATTGATTCAGCCGTTGCGATCGGAATTAGAATTGCTCTTGCAAGAGCGAGCCACTCTCATACAGGAAATTCGCCAGCTAGAACAAAAGCGTTTGCAAAACTACTCCCTAGCGCAGCAGTTGACAAACCAGGAGCAAATGATTACCGAATTTTTACAGGTACTCATGAGTCGCCTAGTGCCAACTTTAACGCCACTGATTGGACAGACGGGAGAAAATTCCGCCAGTTCTTCAGGAGGAATTAATCACACGAACTCTGCAACTCAACCTTTATTAGAATCTCCTGAGCGTGTGGAGCAGTTAACACAGTTGGCCAGGGAGTTGGATCAACGCCTATTATCACTAGATGGGACGGTGAATGTAGTCTTTGATGCACTACAGCGTAACATTAATACTTATTACGAATCCTTGTCGCAAGCACTGGCAAGAATGCATAGCAAGGGGATGCAAGGCGAACAGCTGATGGCCAGCTTTCTGAATAATTTGACCCAGCATTTGCAGCAAGAATCCTCTAGTTCCCAGCCATCTTTGCTGGAGGTAGAATCTGAGATACTACCATCATTGGCTGAACCAGGCGAGATCGCTGCTGACGTTGCACCCCAACCTTTAGAACTTATACAGCCAGAAACTTCATCTCCACTCACTATTAATTCTGAGCAACAGGAGACTACCCTCACAGAGGATTTAGATGCAGCAATGTTGCAGCTTGGTTTAGACTCGTCTGAATCTTCTGAAACCCTGACCGAATTACCGCAAGATATTTCTGCGTTAATTGGTGATGAAGTAGACCAACTTTACGCTAGTTTGTTTGGTGCTGGTGATGTTAATAATCCAAGCCTTGATGTTGCCACAAATGACTTATCCACAGCCTCTCCTTCATCGTTAAATATTGCTGAGGCCCCACCTGTCACCCCAATCGTAGATACGGATCTTTCAATCCAAGAGACTTTAGAAGAAACCACAGATTCACCAGAGCCACAGGAAGAACTATTTTTTGAAGAGGAAACCGATCTAGACTCACCTTTTAGCTTCCATACCCCCCAAACAGAGAGTTTTCCGGTACAAATCGGCACTCAGCCAGCTAGTGTTGATACAATTAATACCCTAACTGACCTATTGCCTGATACAGGTAGTGAGGAGCAACGGCTGGAAGTATCATCCTCTGTGGAGGATGCCATAACTACAGCACTTACTCCAGAAGTAGCAGAAATTACCTTGGCAAAACCTCCTGAAAGTATCGCTACATCGGAAGTATTAATTAATGATGATCGGCAAGAAGCGTCTTCAGATAACTACATTGCTGCTTCACCACAAGAAAACTTGCTTTCTATTGAGTCAAACGAGGCTCCATCTGTACCTGATATTTCCTTAGATGAAGAACAGTTGCAGCAATTAGATCGGGATTTGGCTAATTTTGATCGGCAGCTAAATTCTGAGTCGCAACCAGCTATCAACGTGGATATTTTCTCGGAACTAATTGATGATAAAACTCAAGACACAATCCCCACAACTCCCCCTGAAAATCTCCAATTAACAGAGAATACTTCAACTGCTGCTGTCTCCAGTTTGAACGTTACCCAAGTAGAAACTGATAAACAAAAGGAAGTTACAACTCCTGTTCAAGAAAGTTCTTTACCTGGAATTTCCAACTCCATAAATAATCCAGAAGTTTCGCCCAATGTTATAGAATCAGTTTGGTATTTAGGAATTGATTTAGGTACAACAGGAATTTCTGCCGCATTATTAAATCGCTCGACTTTTGTTGTACATCCTATCTACTGGTCAGCAGAAAATCCACCAGGAGCAAGTTCTTTCCAGCAATCATTTCGTTTACCAACAGAGGTTTATCTACCTACAGCTTCTATACCCCACGGAGAAAACGAAAGTATCGAAGTACATGAGCAAACAGCACCTGCGGCTGTTGCTCAAGAAAAAGGGACTGATCACTCGGCCACCACTGCTACAACACCAAGATCAACGGCAGATCCGACGACAAATAATCTCTACTCGGCGCAGTTGAAACCTTATTTACAAGTAGCCATCCCCTACAAGAGTGAACGACAAAAATGGGAACCTGTTTTGCAATTAAATGAATTTTCGGCAGGGCCTTTGATTTGGGTTGTGCGATCGCTCTCTAAGTTACTATTGACTCTCAAATCTGAAAAAACTTCTACCACCCCCAGTTTAATGGCAGCTGCTGTTGGCATCAGCGAACAAAATTTTCCCAAGATTATCAATAATATTGCTGGTGTGATTTGTACCTGTCCATCTAGCTGGTCGGAACAGTATCGCTTTAACGTGCGGGAAGCTTTACTGACTAGCAAACTCATCCAACATCCGCAGCAAGTCTTTTTTGTTGAAGAAGCGATCGCTAGTCTACTCCCGGAACTCGATGCTGCTAACGGTGAGCAAGTAAAATTGAGCGCTCGTCAAGGCGATCATCCGGCAAAAACCAGCGAACATTCCATTGTTGGCAATACCCTTGTGATTAACATTGGGACAACTGCTACAGAAATGTTGCTGGTGAATGTACCAGAAAGCTTGGTGCAATTGACATACAATGATTTCATGCTCCACAGTTTTGGTTATGCTGGCAAGGGAATTGAACAAGATATTATTTGCCAGCTGCTATTGCCTCCGAAATCTCGCCAATCACGCTCAGAAACAGCAAGCGATGCCTGCGGCGGGCTACGCCAACGCAAAACTATCAGCAGCAATCCTTGGCAATGGCAACCGTCAATTCCCGGTTTAGACCAAATGCGTTGGCAGAGTTTAGGATTGGAAGAATTAGAGCTACCCAGAGTCGGAGAACCAGATATCACTGCTCGAATTCGCCTCCAGCAGCGTCTAGAAAGTTCTCTACTGGGACAGGCGGTATTAGATGCAGCATTAGCTCTAAAGCTGATTTTGCAACACCAAGACTCTTTTACTCTGGAATTAGCCGATCAGCGATGGATTTTGCAACGACGAGACTTAGAAAGCCAGGTATTTATCCCCTTTGTGCGCCGCCTGAACCGAGAACTCAACAAGTTATTAGTAGCTCGTGGCATCCCTACAGAAGCCATTAATCAAGCTATCCTGACTGGTGGAGTCGCTTGTGTCGGGACGGTGAATCGCTGGTTACGCCAAAAACTCCCCAGCGCTAAGATTATTCAAGATTTATATCTCGGCGAAAACGGCGCTCCTAATTGCAGTCGGGTTGCTTATGGTTTGGCGATGCTGCCTCTGCATCCCCAGATTTTAGATATACCCAGACAACAATACACTGATTATTTCCTATTTACAGAATTGCTGCGACTGCTACCAGACCGTCCCTTATCTTTCGGTGAAGTTATCCAGTTATTTGAGGGTCGTGGCATCAATACTCGCACTTGTCAGCAAAGACTGCTGGCTTTTTTGGAGGGTGAACTACCTTCGGGTTTGATCCCTTCAGTTACAGATTCAGCCTGGCTTACCCAGAGTTCGCAAGAAAATCCTGACTATCAGGCGATCGCCACAGCACCACTTTTTGAAAAACAAGGAAGTCTCACTTACCGTCCCAATTCCCAACAACTGTTGTCTTTGCGTCGCTATCTAGATGCGATCAAGGCTAGTAATCAGCAATCACTGGAAGAACCATATACGGTGAATTTCGCCTTAGAGGTTGATCGTTGAGACTAGTACATTACCCTAGAAATAAGGATACTGCTCAAAATTCCAAATGCTTACGTATAAGCATTTGGAATTTTGCAAAGTACTATCAGTACTTCAGGGCAGTAATTTTTGGAATGTGTAGGATAGTAGTATGTTTTTTATTAGATAGAGAAAAACACTATAGATTTACAATCCATCACTTTAATTGAAAGATTCTGTAAAACTTGAGTTTTCAGTTTTTCTCTTGTAGAAATTCTGTGTATAGTAACACTCGGTAGTAGTGACAAAATTAGGAAAACTCGGCTAAAAATCATCTCTATGTCTAAGCTACTAATGCAAAAATTCCTGTTATAAAAGAAGTTAGCCCTTGTGAATAATCTTTATCTTTATTCAATTAATTGTTCGCAACAGCCTTCACACCCGTCAACTTTAAGTGCGAGAAAACGACTGATTGACATTGTTGGAGCCATTGTGGGGCTGATAATTACATTTATGGTAGCAATTCCTGTAGCAATTGCTACCTTTATTCATGAGCCAAGCCCAATATTTTATTCCCAAATTCGCTGCGGTTTGAACGGAAAAACTTTTCGCATCTGGAAATTCCGTTCCATGATTGTCGATGCTGATAAACTCAAGCATTTGGTTGAAAACCAAGCTAAAGGTCACATCTTTAAATCTGTTGACGATCCTCGCATTACTCCCGTAGGGAAATTTTTGCGGCGTACTAGCTTGGACGAATTACCCCAATTTTGGAATGTTTTGTTAGGGGATATGAGTTTAGTTGGTACTCGTCCACCTACTCTTGATGAGGTCAGCCATTACGATCCACACCACTGGGATAGATTGCGAGTCAAACCAGGGATTACCGGAGAATGGCAGGCTAATGGAAGGTCTAGTATTACAGACTTTGAAACCATTGTCAAGATGGATATGGATTATCAAAGTAAATGGTCTGTAACTTATGACCTGAGTCTAATTATTAAAACTATCTGGGTGGTATTTAAAAAAACTGGTGCTTATTGAATTGGGGCATTGGGCATTGGGAAAGAGATTTTTATCCCTTAACGCCGCTACCTGTTTCTGTAGGTACAATGTAACGTTGTAAAAATAGAAATAGTAATAATACTGGGGCGATCGCAATCACTGAGCCAGCCGCTACTAACCGCCAGTCAAGGGAAAATGTACCTGCTAGCTTGGCGACTCCCAAGGGAAGAGTATATAAATTTTCGTCTTGGATGACAATTAAAGGCCACAAAAAGTCACTCCAAGCACCAATGAATACAAAAATAGCTAAAGTTACCAGTGCTGGGCGAACTGCGGGTAACATAATATGCCACCATAATCCTAACTCTGAACTGCCATCCATCCGGGCGGCTTCTTCTATTTCTTTGGGCACACTCATAAAAGCTTGACGCAACAGAAAAATGCCAAAGGCAGAAGCTAAACTCGGAAAAATCATCCCTAAATAAGTATTTCTCAAACCCATCTGCACTGTCAAAATATAGAGAGGAATCATCACGATTTGGAAGGGAATCATAATCGTAGAGACGATCGCCACAAAAATCCAGTCTCGCCCGACAAACGATAATCTTGCCAATGGATAGGCAGCTAAAGCGCAAAACAGCAGATTTAAGCCCACAGTCAGCACTGATACCAAGGTACTGTTATACAGGTATTGTCCAAAAGGTAAAGAGTTCCACACACTAGAGAAGTTATTTAGTGTCGGTTGACTGGGTAGCAACTGTGGCGGCGACTGAAAAATATTTTCCGTTGGCGATTTCAATGATGTACTAATTAGCCATAGTAAAGGAAAGAGCATCAACAGTGCGATCGCTCCCAACAGCGCATACATTAACAGATTTTGCGATCGTGATTTTTTCCAGTTCAGCATTTGATTAATAACTTTCCCAGTTCTCTAAATATTTATTACAACTTTCTTAATAACACTACAACTTGCTCAAATATTTCGTGGATGCTCACCCATTTTCACTCACATTTTCCGCACACGATTTAATTGCGGACGATTCATTTTTAAAGTATAAATTGTTGCTCTCCCACTTTTTGTAAGTCCTACAATTTCTGTAGCATCTTCACTCCAAGTAAAATGGTCTGCCCACAGTTGCTGTTGTGGATTAAATAATTTAACCTCATTCTGAGTATTAGGGTCAATTGCTGTTTGGCGAGTTGCTTTATAACGATTACAAGATGGACAAGCCAAGCATAGATTTTCAAATACAGTTTTCCCTCCAGCAGACAAAGGAATGATATGCTCAAATTCAAAGGTAGTGACTGTTAAAGCTTCAGCAGTGCGACAGTAAGTACAACAATCAGCAAAATAATTACGAATTTCCTTTTTTAATTCAACAGGAATGTAAACACTCACGCTAGTTGCTATTTATTTTGAAAAATATTTAAGGTATATCTAGCTCTAGTTTTAAGAATATTTAATTGGTCAACCTGTGCCAATAATCTGTCTAAGGTTTCAGTTTCTTCATCTGACAAATCATTGTCAGTATTTTTAACTAATAATTCCTGTAACTGTATCTGAGCTTTGGGAGATAAATAACTTTCTGCCAAAGCTTGCAACTCATCTACATTTAAACCAATCAATAATTCCGAATCTACAGATAAGTTAGTTAACTGTTCATAAGTTTCTAAATCTAACAGCACTCCAATTTTTTTCCCCTCTGCGTTAGTGACATACTGAACTGAGTCAGACATGACTTTACTGAATAATTTGCTTAAATTTTATTTTAACCTATCATTAAAAATCTGCTTAAAGAAATTCACATACTTATGTTATGGAATTTATTCACATATTAATACAATTAAATTTCTTCACTTTCTGAACTACCTAATCCTTCCAGAAAATCAAAGAAGTCGTTGATTAGTTTTGCGTCATATTCTTTTACATCACTCCATGTTTGACTGTTGTGAATGATATCTTGTGCTTCGAGAAGACAAATACCCAAAGCATTTTTTAAAATTATAATTGATTCGACTTTTGAATAATTACTCAATCTTAAAAACTTAATAACAGATTCTTTATCTGCGGATTCAGTCAACATTTTGTTCAACTTTTCAGTTAATTCATTATCTTTATTCATAGTTTTTCCCCAATTTATAAAAGGCATTATATTGCAGAAATTAAATATTTATCAGATTCTTGAGCCATTAGTTTCATAAAAATCATCTACAGCAGTTATACAATTATTTGCTAAACCAAGATTACCGACTTTTAAAAAAAGTCGGTAATCTTGGTTTTCAATTTTTACTAATTAGATTTAATTGGTAGAAAGTCTGATGTTGTACACACAGCTTTCAAAAGTTTATCTTAGAGTTTGAAGCAAATTCACAGTAGTTAATCTTCAATCGCTACATAAGGTTGTGGTTCCCGCGATCGTTGGGCAATTTGTTCTCTTCGATACTTTGCAAGTTCGCTGTAAAGCCTCTTGCGAGAGAGATTTACACTTCCAACAGGCTCATGGTCTAGGAGCGTATGCCAAGGGGAAAACAATATACCCTCATCTAAACGTTTGCGTTCTTCAAAGTCAAATTTCTGACTGGGAATACGGACAGTTGCAACTTTAATAAACGGTGAATCTGCTTCTTGCCATTCCCGAACGTGGTCTTCAATCGGTGTTTTGTCGTCATTTACATAAAACTGAATTAGGAAGTCAAAAGATGCTTCTCGACCTTCTTCAGTCAAATATTTGACCAGCGTTTCTCGAAGGTAATTTTCTGATTCTGGAAGTGTTTCTGGTGGTTGCTCAAGCTGTTGAGATTTTACAGATAATTTTACAATCCGCTCACCAAATTTAAACGGAGCCATACTCCAATATTGAATCAAAAGTGGATTTCCTAACTTTTTGCTACCAATTTTTTGCAAGATAGCAAAGGCGTAACCAAGTTCTTCCAGCCGTTCTGGGGAAAGTTTTCCACTACCTGCTTGGGAAAGATCGGCGTAATCACGAACATCTTTAGTCAAGAAAATAGGATAATTGTTGAGTATAAAATCTTGGGTTTTTTCTTCATCATCCAAGACTTTTTGCCCGTCCACATTCATCACCTTGATGGCGATACCGCGAACATCAGGCTGGCTGTCAGAGTGGAATTTCCCACGTTTTTCAGGCGAACCACCACTAGAGAACCGAATCCATGCAGGATAGGTTTGAGGCGTTTTGAACAAACCTACTTTCAGGTCTTCAGGAAGATTGGGTTCAATAATGAACTCTCCCCAAAGGAGTCCATGACTTTTGCTATGAATTTGGCGGAGGTCTGGGCCTGTTTTTTGTTGAGCTTGGAGACTACTTGCTATAATCTCGTCGATTATTGCTTCCTGCTCAGTGGTAGATGACGTTGGATTAGTCATAAAACATTTGATAATGTGTCCTCATTATCCTGAATCCTGGAACCTTTTTGAGTCAATCCGGTTTCCGTACAAATAACTTGTAGTGGTTTATCCCAAGGTTCAATAGGTATATGAGACAAATAGGCAAAATCAAAAACAATTCCGATAGTCGGCTTTGTCTGCCATTGCGGTAAACTGAGCAAGCGATCGTAATATCCGCCACCATAACCCAAACGATATCCTTGATAGTCGCAAGCTACATTGGGGACGAGAATCAAATCTACTTCCGCAGCATCTAATAGGGGAGCGTCAGGGTGTGGTTCAATAATGCCATAAGCACCGCTTTGGATAGAATCGTTAGGTGTCCAAATATGCCAAGATAAGGATTTATCAACGCAGCGAGGAAATCCCCAACGGTATTTAGTGTTGGCAAATAGGGGGCTAAGGTCAGGTTCTTGGCGAAAGCTGAAATAAGCGAGTATTGTTTTTGCTTGGGTGAATAAAGTAGAGTTTTGTAAATGAAAGCATAAGCGATCGCTTTTTTCTCTCCATTCTCCAACAGACATTGATTGACGTTTTTTAAGTAGAGTGCGGCGCAGTTCTACTTTATTTAATTGATAATTAACTTTGTTCATAAAAATAGTCAAAAAAATAAGCTGGGTATCACCCAGCTTGTATCACTCTACATTCACCAGTACATAGTTATGCAGCGTGTTGACGATACCACTCAATAGTATTCTTTAGCCCTTCTTCAAAGCTCACCTGAGCCGTGAAATTAAAAGCTTGCTTTGCACGTTCAGTATCTAAACATCGGCGGGGTTGACCATTAGGCTTATCAGTTTGCCACACAATTTCCCCCTTAAACTCCATCAATTCGCAGATTAGAGTTACTAAATCAAGAATGGAGATTTCATAACCGGTTCCCAAGTTAACTGGTTCCGATTCGTTATAGAATTGAGTCCCCATCACAATCCCCCGCGCTGCATCTTCTGAATACAGAAACTCACGGGTGGGACTGCCATCACCCCAAACTGCAAGTTGCTTTTCTGCTTTAATTTGGGCTTCGTGAACTTTGCGAACTAATGCTGGAATGACGTGGGAACTTCCAGGGTCAAAGTTATCTTCTGGGCCATATAAATTCACTGGCAGTAAATAAATCCCATTAAAACCGTACTGCTGACGGTAAGATTGCAATTGAACTAAAAGTGCTTTTTTTGCAATTCCGTAGGGAGCGTTGGTTTCCTCTGGGTAGCCATTCCAAAGATCATCTTCTTTGAATGGCACTGGAGTGAATTTAGGATAGGCGCAGATTGTGCCAACACAAACGAATTTTTGTACTCCAGCTTGATAGGCAGCATGAATGAGCTGGGTTCCCATAATCAAATTATCGTAGAACAACTCTGCGGGTTTTTCACGGTTTAAACCGATACCACCCACATGAGCTGCTAGATGGATGATTATGTCTTGCTGGTCAACTGCACGTTGGCTATTTTCCCAGACACGTAAATCGGAATCGTGCGATCGCGGTATTGTAATCTTCTCACGATCGGCTCCTGCTTTACACAGTTGATCGATCACCTGACGACCTAGAAACCCCGACCCACCAGTGACGAGAATGCGTTGATTTTTTAGTTCTAAGGCAGTCATATTTTTATCCTCTGTGATGCAAATCAGAAGTGCAAAGCGCCCAGTTTTTGACGAATAGTCGCAATATCATCTGGAAATTGCGAAGCATTTCCATTGGGTGAAGTGTGACCCAATGCTTGTAAATCTGCTTCCACCATTAAGGAAACTAATTCTTCAAAGGTTATTGATGGTGCCCAGCCCAACTTCTGCCGTGCTTTGGTAGAATCGCCAATCAATAACTCTACCTCAGATGGACGGAGGTAACGCTCATCAAACTCTACATAATCTTGCCAATTGAGATTCACATAACTAAATGCCAGTTCCAAAAACTCGCGTACCGAGTGGGTTTCACCAGTAGCAATTACGTAATCGTCTGCCTGGTCTTTCTGCAACATCAACCACATTGCTTTGACGTAATCCTTCGCATAACCCCAATCTCGCTTGGCGTCTAGATTACCCATGTAAAGTTTTTTCTGCTTACCAGCAACGATACCAGCCACGGCTCTAGTAATTTTGCGAGTTACAAAGGTTTCACCCCGTCGTGGTGACTCGTGGTTAAAAAGTATGCCGTTACAAGCAAACAAATCATAAGACTCACGATAATTTACAGTTTGCCAGTGGGCGTAAACTTTCGCACAGGCATAAGGACTGCGGGGATAAAAGGGCGTTGTCTCAGTTTGAGGTATTGCTTGTACTAAACCGTACATTTCTGAAGAACCCGCCTGGTAAAATCGCACCTGAATTCCGGTACGATGCTGGTAGTCTCGAATTGCTTCCAACAGACGCAATGTTCCCATTCCTACAGCATCCACCGTATATTCTGGTGAATCAAAGCTAACTCTGACATGGGATTGAGCGCCGAGGTTGTAAATCTCTACTGGCTTTACTTCTTCTAAAATACGCCGCAACGTCGTACCATCTGTCAAATCACCGTAGTGAAGAAATAACCGCACTCCCTCTTTGTGGGGGTCTTCGTAAATATGATCGATGCGGTCTGTGTTAAAGGTAGAAGTCCGGCGAATGATGCCATGAACCTCATAACCTTGTTCCAACAAAAACTCACATAGATATGAACCATCTTGTCCAGTGATACCAGTAATCAACGCTCGCTTCTGTTGCGTCATGCTCAATTATCCCTTATTGTCCTTGATTAAAAAGTTACAGCCAATCTGATACAACCTAGCAACTAATTGCTCAATTGCCTAATGGGAAACCTACGAGTTCTTGTTGTTAAAAGACTTTTTTCGTAAATAAATATACTTAATAAAAAGCAATTTCACACGTAAGGCCAACCTGAGATAGATCAAGATTGTTTAATTATGTATATTTTTTCTTTTACCAGATAAATCAAGATTATTTTTATATATGTTGTTTTTTTGTCAAAACTTTATATATATCTAGTTTTATGAAGACTTAATAAAATAAGCTTTTTAAATTAAATTTCTGGCGAAAATCCGAGTCGTGACAAAACAAACCACAGATACACATTCAGAAAAGTCTGAATTAAGTAAAAAGGCACAAACTATAGATAACTATATAAAGAAAGATTAACAGTCGTTTAGCCATAGGGAAAAATTGGTACTTAGGGGCATTAACTGCCCCACAGAATCCAGCCTAAGTAGTTACTCAGTATGCCCCGTTATTTTTGGGTAGAATTACCACATCAACAGTTTTCAAGATGATCCATAAATCAAGCCATAAATTCCTAAATTTGACATAATGCAGGTCTATTTGGACTCGCCGAGGGTAAGGAATGTCATTACGCCCGGATACCTGCCACAAACCAGTAATTCCTGGACGGATTGTTAAAATCTCATCAATGTGATAACCGTATTTTGGCAGTTCTTCTGCTACCAAGGGTCGAGGGCCGACTACACTCATATCCCCTTTTAAAACGTTCCAGAACTGGGGAAATTCGTCTAAGCTAGTAATTCGCAAAAATCGACCAATTTTGGTAATCCGGGGGTCTTGTTTTAGCTTAAAACTGCTCTCAAATTCTTGTCGCAACTCGGGTGATGTTTCCATCATTTGCATGAGGATTTCGTCCGCATTGCTTACCATTGTTCGGAATTTAATACAATTAAACGCTTTGTAATTTTTCCCTACCCGTTCCTGGATATAAAATATTGGGCCTTCTGAGCTGAAGGCAATCAGCAAGGCCAAAATTAAGTAGACGGGGAAGAACAAAATTAATACCGACAGCGAAAACACTATATCGAACAGTCGCTTGGCAAACTCTCCGTTTAAACCCTGAAAAGATAAACCTTTGGGTTTAACTTTTGGCGTCTTTGTTTTTTGATTGCGTTTTAAGAAACGCGTAGACGCTCTAGTGTCTTGCCTTACGCCTCGCTTGCCGGAGAGGAGTGAGCTCTGGGCAGTCATCATACTCCTTAATAATCCACACCACACATAGTCCCAATATTAAAGCCAAAATGAGGTGCTTCTGGGGGAAATTGCCAAAAGCCTAAAAAAATCAGACATTAATCAAGACCATCATTGTAAAAATGGTCTTTTTTCGTTGCATTTGTTTACAAAATCTAAATAACGATCTGCAAAATTTTGGGGTGAGAACTGCTCGGCGTGCGATCGCATATACTCGGAACTGAACGAACCCTCATACATTTCAAACTTTTCTACTGCCTCCACCAAAGCTGCCTCTGTTTGCGTCCTGAAAAATATACCTGTCCCTGTATCCACACCAGAGTGGATATCTCGCACTGTTTCTAAAGCGCCTCCTGCACCGTAAGCAATCACTGGCGTGCCGCAGCCCTGTGCCTCCACTAGAGCGATACCAAAATCTTCACAAGCTGCATATACAAACGCCTTAGCCCTAGACATATATTTTTTTACCACATTATCGGGTTGCCATCCCAGTATTTGGATGTTGGAGTTTGCCATCTCGCGAATCTTGTTCATTTCATCTCCTGTACCAATGACTACTAATGGTCGTTTTAGTTGATTAAAAGCCTTGACAATCAACGATATTTGCTTGTAACTCACTAACCGGGAAACTGTCAGGTAAAAGTCTTCTTTCTTAGACAGAAATGGAAATTCTGCAATATTCACTGGTGGGTAAATGACTGTTGCTTCTCGCCGATAGCAACGCCAAATCCGCCGAGCTGTATGTTGCGAGTTAGCAATGAAGTAATCAACGCGATTGGCACTCAATACATCCCACTGGCGCAAACGATGTAATAAATATCGCGTCACCCAGCCAGGTAAACCACTACCCAGTTTGCTGTGGTGCAGATAATCAAAAGTCAAGTCCCAGGCATAGCGCATAGGGCTGTGACAGTAACAAATATGCATCTGTTCGGAAGTGGTAAGGATTCCTTTGGCAACAGCGTGAGATGAAGACAGAATTACATCATAATGTCGCAAATCAAGTTGTTCAATTGCCAAAGGCCACAAAGGTAAGTATTTTTGTATACCGTTGCGGGCATAGGGAAAGTTTTGGAGAAACGTCTTGCCAATTTGACGTTTGTATAAATAACTTTCTCTATTGCTGGATTCAAAATCGATGAGAGCATACAAATCAGCATCAATGTGATTCAAGATTTCTCGGACAACGAGTTCTGAACCACCTGTGGCTTTGGGTGTCAGCCACTCATGAACCAGAGCATATTTCAAGGGCACAGCTAACTTGAATAAGTGGAAAATACAAAGGCTAACTTGATGACGTTAACTGAAAAGTTCCCCCTTGTGATTAATTAACGGGAAGCGCCCCAGATTAGCACATAAGACGGAATCTTTTCCTCAGAGGTTCCAGATGGATGCTGCAACCTGATAATCTCAGATTGGGGAATGGGGCATTGGGGAGGCAGTAACGGGTACGCAGGGGTTTTCCCAAGTGGAGGAGGCAGTGCAGTCTTGGGGTCTCCCCAAGTGGAGCAACTGCCGTCAACTGCCGTCATTGGGTATGGAGAAGAGACAAGGAAGAGGGAGAAGACAAGGGAGAAAAGAAACTTGTTCAATAATTTCCCATTGTCTTTTTTGTACCCCTTGTCTCCCTACTCCCTTGAAGACAACTGATATAGAAAGGTGAATTTATGCGAATTCTGATTATGGGTGGTACTCGGTTCATTGGTGTGTATTTGACTCAACTACTAGTGGAACAAGGACACGAGGTGGTGCTGTTCAATCGTGGAAATCGACCAGCACCTTCTTTACAGGGAGTAGGACAAATTATAGGCGATCGCACTAATCCTACTCACTTGAAGGAAAAATTATTACAAGAGGACTTTGATGTTATTTTTGACAATAACGGGCGAGAACTGACAGATACTCAACCACTAGCCGAGATTTTTCAAAACCGAGTGCAACATTTTGTGTATATGAGTTCTGCGGGGGTGTATCTCAAATCTGACCAATTGCCCCACGTAGAAGGTGATGCTGTAGATCCCAAAAGTCGCCATAAAGGTAAACATGAAACAGAAGCTTATCTGACTCAATTGGGATCACCATTCACTTCTATTCGTCCTACTTATATTTACGGCCCTCGTAATTATAATGAGTTGGAAGGCTGGTTTTTTGACAGAATTGTACGCGATCGCCCCATTCCCATCCCCGGAAATGGTTTGCATATCACCCAGCTAGGTCATGTAAAAGATTTGGCGCTGGCAATGACTCAGGTTTTGGGCAATAAACAAGCCATAGGACAGATTTATAATATCTCAGGCGATCGCTTTGTCACTTTCGATGGTTTAGCCCGTGCTAGTGCTGTAGCGGCTGGTAAATCACCCGATGCTATCAAAATTGTCCATTACGACCCGAAAAAGTTTGATTTCGGCAAGCGTAAAGCTTTTCCAATGCGGGTACAGCATTTCTTTGCTTCGGTGAATAAAGCGCAAACAGAATTAAACTGGCATCCTGAATATGATTTGATTTCTGGGTTACAAGATTCTCTGGAAAATGACTATTTAGCTAATGCAAAAGATAAAGCTGAAGTAGATTTCTCTGTAGATGAGGAGATTTTACAAGCGTTGTGAGTAGCCAGGACGAATAGAATTTGCGGCTATACAGGCAAAGTCCACCTCCGCGGACTAAGGTCAAATTAAGGGCTTGAAACCCACAAAGGTGGGTTTTGTTTCGTGTAGACGCGGTTTCTAACCGCCCGTTTCGCTGATGTGATCGCAGCATCATAACTCATCAGGGTTAACGCCTAACTCGCGCAGTTGTGCTGCTAATCTATTAGCACGTTGACTTTCTCGTTCTAGCGGCGTGGGAAGCCAATTCCCGAATGCATCATACCAACGTAGCCACAATCGCTCAATTCCTTGGTAAGAACCTTGCCAAAGTCCTAAACCCAGTCCCAAACCTGGCATCCACACCCGTGGAGTACTCAAGTCCAATTCGCTGTAACTATCTGCAACTAATTGGAATACTTGGAGTTTGTCAGTGTATCGGTCAAAAACAATGTAGTAAGGAACTCGCAAAATTCGCTCATAAACTTCCCATTTAGTCGGCGGTTGGTTAACCTCCCGTAGAGTTTGTCCTAAGTCTTCTTTTTCAGTGCCAGGGGAAAGCAATTCTACCACTACAAAAGGAGCGACCCCTTCTTGCCAGATCACATAACTTAGACGCAAGTTTTGCTGTTCGTAGAGACGTGAAACTCCCACAGCAGCAAACCAGTCCGGGCGTTTGTACCATAGTGTATGCCGGAGATCATAGTAAAGATTTAAGTCACTGGCAACAAATACCTCCTCTGCTGGATAGTTAGGTGGACAGAAGGTTTCGCGCAGAAGTTGGGGCTGAAAAAGGTGAAATTCGTCAGGCAAACCAGAGTCCTCTGGGTATTCACTGGGAAGATCATACATGGTTGGTAGGACTTCTTTGGGAGATAGAGGCGGGTCTGTTTGGTACATAAGGAGAATCTTGACCGACTAACTTTAAGTTAACGGATCGCGGTAAAGGTTTGGCGAGAATCAAAATCAAAAATATTTTCTTCTACTTGGGAAAGACGCGAGAAATTGCGTCTTTAGTTTTTACTGGAATAGGAATGACAATTTTTTGATCAAGGAAGGCAAATCTTTTTTAGAATTGCCTCAAAGCTACTAAAACTAGTTTCTGCAAATGCTGTTGTTGGTTGATAAAATGAGCCAGGTTGTGCAATATCCACTCCAGAATGTTCTAGAAGCCCGTGCCCGCTTGGGTGAAGGCCCTATCTGGGATTCTACCCAAAACCTAATTTACTGGGTTGATATCTACAACCATCGGGTACATCAGTTCAATCCTGCTACAGGGAAAGACTTGTTTTTTGATGTGGGAGATGTAGTAGGTGCGATCGCAACAGCAGGTAAAGATAGATTAATTATGGCACTACGTCATCACCTGGCATTCCTCAACACCCAGACAGGCGAAGTTACTCCCATTTTGGAGATTGAAGCAAATCAGCCAGAGAACCGTCTCAATGATGGCAAATGTGACCCTCAAGGTCGCTTTTGGATCGGTTCAATGTCTTCTTCAGAAAAACCTCAGGCTAGTCTCTATCGTTATGATGCTGATGGTTCATTGCATGTAATGGAAACAGGATTGACTATTTCTAATGGCTTGGGTTGGAGTCCTGACCAAAAAACATTTTATTTGGCTGACTCTCCTCACCAAAAAATATATGCTTATGACTTTAATTCAGTAACAGGCAATATTATCAACCGCCGAACTTTTGTTGATTTAACTCATGAATCTTTCTATCCAGATGGGTTGACAATAGATAGTCAAGGAAATATTTGGTCAGCTATGTGGAATGGTTGGTGTGTGATTCGTTTCAATCCCAAGGGTGAAGAGATATTGCGGATTAATCTACCCGTTCCACTCGTAACAAGTTGCACCTTTGGTGGCGAAGATTTGCAAACACTCTACATTACTACCGCTTCAGTTGGACTCAGCCAAGCCGAAATTGATAAAAGTTTCTACTCAGGTGATTTGTTTGCTCTGCAAACTGATGTTACTGGATTACCTAGCTATAATTTTTAGGAATTAAACTGAAAGGAAACGTTTGCAGTCAAAGGCTTTGGCAGTGGTTTTCCTTGGGTTTGGTAATCTTCAATCAAAAGTTCCAGCACTTGCTCACCATTACTTAGAGCATCTGCGTAGGTATTTCCATGAGTATGTGCATAGGGGCCAAACTCAGGTAGGCTGACAACGTACTTTTTATCTTCATCAGACCACTGAATAACAATACTATATTGTGGTTTCATTCTTGTTCTCCTTTGTCTTCTTCTTCCTCCAGTTGTTTTATTTCTATGAGCGCATTTTTAACATCTTTTTCTTGGTAACGATCTGCATCTGCTCCATCTTTGCCAGACAAAGTGAGGCTGTAAAGTAGCAAAGGATGGCTCCATACGGTATGACTGCCTTTGCCGCTTCTATAAATGAATCCAGCTTTTAGGAGCATTGCTTTTAGTTCCCGGATTTTCTTGGGCACTGTTAGAAATTTCTGACTAGCTACAAATATTTTGTCATGATTATCTAGGAAAATCTCAGACTTATAACGATGATACAGTAGATGTTTTTAATCAGCAGTGCTAGCTTTTTGCGGCAAAAGATAAATACCCCCAGAGATTAAAGTCAAGGTGACAGAAACCCAAAAGGCTATCAAAGAGGGAGTTTGCCACACTTCAGGTAAGGGTGCAATTAGAAGTGCGATCGCAACTATTTGACTAAGAGTTTTGAGTTTACCCCAAATATTCGCTCCGGTAATTGTCGTTTGATTCACTCGCCAACCAGCGATCGCTAATTCCCGCGCTAAAATCAAAAACACTCCCCAAGCCGGTATTTTTTCTAGTTCAATCAAAACCATCAATGGCGCTAGTACCAGAAATTTATCCACTAAGGGGTCGAGAAATTTACCCAACTCACTAATTTGGTTGAGTTTTCGCGCTAAATAGCCATCTAACCAATCAGTTAACGCCGCAATGATAAAAATCGCCAAACATATCCACCTAGCTTGTGGTGTGGGGTTGTACAAGCCATAAAGCAGAAATGGTACACCTAGAAGGCGAGAGAAGGTAATCCAGTTGGGTAGCGTCATTGAAAATTCAAAATTCAAAATTAACAAGTGTAAAGCAACAACCTGGCAAGCAAATATGCAAAATATATGCAGATTAGTGTATCTGAGTGTGCCTGCGTGGGAAAATCTGTTTTCTGAAGCTCTCTTAAAACAATACTATGACTGAACACACAGACTCTCAATTCCGCATCGAACGCGATTCGATGGGCGATCGCCAAATTGCTAGTAGCGTTTATTACGGTATACAAACGCTACGAGCCATAGAAAACTTCCCCATTAGCGGCATTAAGCCTTTAGCTACCTACGTAGATGCCGGATTAATCATAAAAAAAGCTACAGCAATTGTCAATGGAGAACTAAATTGCATTCCCCAAGATATTAGTCAGGCGATTGTGCAAGCAACTGATGAAATCTTAGCTGGGAAGTTCCGAGAGCAATTTGTTGTCGATGTTTATCAGGCGGGTGCTGGAACATCCCACCACATGAATATCAACGAAGTTTTGGCAAATCGCGCCTTAGAAATACTTGGTGAAGAAAAGGGCAATTATAAACGTGTTAGTCCCAACGACCACGTTAATTATGGGCAGTCTACCAATGATGTGATTCCGACTGCAATTCGGATTGGTGGATTATTGGCATTATCCAAAACATTACACCCAGCAATAGATGGTGCGATCGCATCCTTAGAAAATAAAGCTGTAGAATTTCAAGATATCGTCAAATCTGGCAGAACCCACTTACAAGACGCAGTACCCGTGCGTTTGGGTGAGAATTTTCGGGCTTGGGCGCAAATTCTTACAGAACACCAAAACCGGATTTACACCGCCTCTGGAGATTTGATGGTGCTGGGTTTGGGAGGTAGTGCAGCCGGAACGGGTTTAAATACTCATCCTCTATATCGCGCCCGTGTGGTAGAAGTCCTTTCAGAATTGATTGATACTCCATTAGAACCTGCACCCCATCTCATGGCAGCCATGCAAAGTATGGCCCCATTTGTAAATGTTTCCGGTGCTTTACGCAACTTAGCGCAAGATTTAGCCAAAATATCTCACGATTTGCGGCTGATGGATTCGGGGCCAAAAACAGGCTTAAAAGAAATTCAATTGCCCCCAGTGCAACCCGGTTCCTCAATTATGCCAGGAAAATATAACCCAGTGATGGCAGAGATGACATCAATGGTGTGTTTTCAGGTGATGGGTTACGATAGTGCGATCGCATTAGCCGCACAAGCTGGACAATTAGAATTAAATGTGATGATGCCACTGATTGCCTATAACTTAATTCACAGTATCGAAATACTGGGCAATACTATCGCTGCACTCACCGAACGCTGCATCGATGGAATTATTGCTAATCAGGAACGTTGTTTAGCTTATGCCGAAGGCAGTTTAGCTTTAGTAACCGCACTAAATACCCACATCGGTTATTTAAATGCCGCAGCTGTCGCCAAAGAATCTTTAGAAACTGGTAAATCTTTACGGCAGATTGTCTTAGAACGAGGATTGATGAATGAGGCAGAATTAGCCACAGTGCTAAATCTAGAACAGATGAGTGGTATCTTAGCGCTCAAAACAGAATAATAGGGTATTGGGGACTGGGGATTGGGTATTGGGTACTGAGAAAGTATTCCTAAATATTTATTTCCTAGTCCCCAGTCCCTAGTCCCCAGTCCCCTATCTATACCATGCAGACTCAAAAATCATCTGTCAGTCTCATTCGGGCTACATCTTATGAACGAGAGGCTTTACGAGAATCTTTAGTTACACTGCTAGAACCTTTTGGAGGAATGGCAGCGTTTGTTAAAAAAGGCGATCGCGTTTTACTAAAACCAAATCTACTTACAGGCTCACGTCCTGGTAAAGAGTGTATCACCCGTGCCGAACTAGTTTACGAAGTTGCCCAGATGGTAATTGAGGTTGGCGGTAAGCCATTTTTGGGCGATAGTCCGGCTTTTGGTAGTGCCAAGGGCGTAGCAGTAGCAAACGGCTATCTGCCTATTTTAGAAGAACTCAATCTTCCCATCATCGATTTTCACGGTCAACGTTACCAAACCGTTAGTGATAATTTTAACCATTTACGCCTGTCAAAAGAAGCGATGGAAGCAGATGTAGTAATTAATCTACCGAAAGTTAAATCCCATGCCCAGTTAACATTAACACTGGGCGTAAAAAACTTGTTTGGTTGCGTCCCCGGCAAAATGAAAGCTTGGTGGCACATGGAAGCTGGAAAAGATGCGAATAGATTTGGTGAAATGTTAGTAGAAACTGCCAGGGCAATTAATCCTAACTTAACCATATTAGATGGAATCATCGGTCATGAAGGAAATGGCCCCAGTAATGGAGAACCTCGCCATTTGGGCATTTTAGCAGCTGCATCAGATATATTTGCTTTAGATCGGGCAATGGTAGAAATCCTCAATGTTCCTCCAGAACAAGTACCTACAGTTGCAGCTTCTCAAAGACTAGGAATTTGTCCAGAACTTGCTGCTATAGAGTTTCCGCATTTAAATCCTGACTTATTAAAAATAGAAGATTGGCGACTACCAGACAATTTGATGCCTATCGATTTTGGTATGCCCCGCGTAATTAAGTCTACGTTTAAGCATCTTTACACTCGATTTATCAAGGAACCAATAAGTGTTTATGGAAGGGAGTAGGAAATGGGGAATGGAGAGTGGAGAGAGATGAAGGGGAGAAGAATTAATAACCAATGCCCAATACAACTCTTCGAGAGGCTACTTCGGCTTACCTGGACTTCTCTACGAGACGCTACGCGTTAGCGGAGCTTTCGCTTTAGCGATACGCTCGGCACAAGTCGCTCAGTACAAGTGCGCCAACCGCAACTCTTAAAGACGCACTCACGTTCGCTAAGTACAAATGCCCAATGCCCAATTTAATGCAAACTTCGTTACAGCAATTTCGTTTATTAGCAGAGTAATCTGTAATTACCCTCCGATTGCTTAACCAGACCGCCCTATGATAGTTAGTGGCGGTTTTTTTAGCTGATTAATTTGTTACACAGTTTCTCTTATTAGATTTTGATTAATCCAAAAATTTATACAGATTTTAGGATCTAGAAATTTGAATTGAGGATTTTGTTCAGATATTATAAGCAAAATCTGACGATAACCCTCTACACCTCTATACCTCTACGCCTTCTTCTCAAATATTTTTTACTCTACCTATATATAGATTGACAAAATAACTGTGATATTACACAGATTTAAAAATTGAAATTCTGAAATATTTGTTTAGTGGTCTTACTGAATGTATGCTGCATAACACAGTTGAGGTATCTGTATTATTCGGTAGTTACGATTGGTTACAAAAATCATTCCTACCTATTTCTGATCTAGTGTCAAATATTGTTCTGTATAACTACCGTCTAACAATCGAGATACTGTATTTTTATCAGTACAATTGCTAATTTGTGTCCTGTATCACAAATTAGTAATTCCAGTAAAATGACCTTATGAAAGGCGTTGCAGGATGTTATAATCATGAAGTATGGGACAAATAGATTTTGCTAATTAATCTTTAAGCAGCGAAAAAATGTTGTTTATGATGCTGTTAAAGTTAACTTTGCGTATGCGAACCGTTACACCATACAGGGAAACATCTGAAGATATTAATCAAAAAATAAAACATGATTTGTTGACTTGTAACTTGGTATTAATAATTTTAGGTATAAAAACGCTATTATGACAGGTGTATAACCGATTTAGGTTGTAGAATGCTACACATTTTACAGTTTAAAAATAGCTAAAATAGCATCAAGGCTCTCACTCAGAGAGTAGACCTACACAGTGTTACGAATAACTTCAATTTTGTATGAATTCAAATAGCCAGTCTGCCAATTCTGCCGACACATATTCCCAACGTTTGGCAGACATCGTGGGAACTGCGATCGCTCTGTTGACTCTCACTCTACCCGTGTTTGTCATTGCTCACTATTCTTCAACTAATGTCCAAATTAACCAGCAACCTCTAGTTCAAAACCTCAAAGGAAGTCAAGATTGATAAAGCTTCCCATTCATATTTCACCAGCAGAAGAGAGCTACAATCCATATACTGTAGGTGTGAACGCCAAGTAAAACCAAACGATCTGGAAGATTTGTTTTAGCAACCAATGTCTTCGATGCTGAAAAACTTAGCAATGACAATTTTTCTTATGAATACTAAGAGGATGTTTTAAAAGTCCCTAAAGCATAACTTTGCAGTCTGCGCTAGGTTAAACGCAGACTGCAAATCAAGGTTTTGCTATGTACTGATACCATTTCTCTATGAAGCTGCACATTATTTTGATCCCTGCCAACCTCTCCTTAGGGACTTCCAACTAAAAAAATAGGAAGGCATGGGGAGAAAGAATTGGATAGTGACGTTGGATGTAGGAATTGAGTAATTTAATTCTTGGATGTCCCTTAGCAAAGGAAGGTGTCGCAGGCGCCAAGTTCTTTCTCTGCGTCTTCATCAAGAAATAGTATCAAATGCTTTGCTGTACTAACTATAAGAGCAAAAGACTCTTTTAAAAGATCCTCTTAAGCATAGCAGTTTACTAAGCTTGGTTTCATGTTTGTCAAAGACCATTTATTTGTCCTTATTAACTTCACCTGGTTTGACGCTTAATGGAACCGTATTGCAATGATTGCAGGTATAACTAGCTAATACCGCGTAAGAATGTTGTACGGCATTATCCATCTCAATCCTTTATAGGATAGAAACTTAACTCAATTTTCTGCTAGCTTACAAACTTATGAAGTACCCACTACTACCCTTGATTCTTTAATTGATCAGTTTGGGACTCCGGAATACATAAAAATTGATGTCGAAGGATATGAATTAGAGGCATTGAAAGGGTTGTCTCGTCCAATAAAATTAATTAGTATAGAAGCTAATCTGCCAGAATTCCGTGAAGAAACAATTAATGGTGTTTTGCACTTATTTGAAATAGAAAATAAGGCACTATTTAATTATGTTTTGAATGATACTAAAAATTTTGAACTCGATACTTGGTTAGACTATAGAGGAATAATTGACTTTCTCAAAAATACCAATTTAAGGTATATGGAGATTTATTGCAAAATGGAATAATTGTTTGTTAAATATTTTAGGTAATTGATTATAGGGCGATCGCCAACCATAGCGGTTTTCACTTAAGTGAGATACAACAAGCCCACCCCCCAAGCCCTAAAAGCAAGCTAGAAAGGGAATATTAAGAGAGCAAATGAATACTTTGAGAAGAGATCCACATATTGCCCTAAAATTCTACACGGGGAGCGAAGCTGACTGAGTGCCCCGATGATTTATTGTTATCAGAGGATTTTTTTGTGGATTTATCTCGTATTCCTGCTCAACCGAAACCGGGTCTAATCAACGTTCTGATTGAAATTACTGGCGGAAGTAAAAATAAATACGAATATGACAAGGAACTAGAAGCTTTTGCTCTAGACCGAGTACTTTATTCCTCGGTAAAATATCCTTATGACTACGGCTTCGTACCCAATACTTTGGCTGATGATGGCGATCCCCTAGATGGTATGGTCTTAATTGACGAGCCGACCTTCCCCGGCTGTATTATTGCCGCGCGACCGATTGGCTTCTTGGAGATGATTGACGGTGGCGATCGCGATGAAAAAATCCTTTGTGTTCCTGACAAAGACCCGCGTTACACTCAGGTAAAATCCCTGAATGATATAGCACCACACCGCTTAGAGGAAATTGCCGAATTTTTCCGTAGTTATAAAAATTTGGAAAAAAAGGTGACTGAAATTCTCGGTTGGCAAGATGTGGACAAGGTTGCAGCAATAGTTGAAAAATCCGTCAAAGCTTATAGAGGATAATAGAGGAGTTAGGAGTTAGGGGTTAAGAGTTATGAATTTTGATTCCTAACTCCTCACTTTGATAACTTTCCCTTGTTACGGATTTTAAAATCTGCCACCAACCCGAAACCAGAATGCAGCGTACTCTCCTTTTGGCAAAAATTCATAACTGCACCCTCACAGGGGCGAATATCAACTACGTTGGTAGTATCAGCATTGATGAAATACTTTTAGAAAAAGCTGGTATCTTACCTTATGAACAGGTGCAAGTAGTTAATAGTGCCAACGGTCAGCGCTTTATTACCTATGCGATCCCGGCTCCAGCCCATTCAGGAGTTATTGAGTTAAATGGGGGAGCAGCACGTCTAGGCATTATTGGCGATCGCTTGATTATAATGACTTACGGGCAGTTCACTCCAGAAGAGTTAAAAAGTTACTCTCCTACGGTAGTCATTGTGGACGAAAAAAACAGGCTGTTGGAAGTGCGGCGCTACGATGACCTGCTCAGTAAGGTCTAAATTTCAAGAAAAATGTCAAATTTTGAGTTGTCGGGTTCCCAAAGCTACATACCTGAAAAGTCCGCTACCCTGCCAAGTAATCCAGCAGGTGAATTTCTCGTGCAATTCTGGGGTGTAAGAGGTTTGATTCCCACCCCAAGTAGCGACACCAACCGTTATGGTGGTAATACCGCTTGTTTAGAAATGCAGGTAGCTGGGAAACGCTTGATTTTTGATGGCGGTACTGGCTTACGGATACTGGGTAAAACTTGGCAAGAACTACAACAGCCATTAGAAGCCCATTTATTTTTTACCAATTGCCAATCAAACCGAATTCAAGGGTTTCCCTTTTTTGCTCCTGCATTTATTGGAGAAAATTGCTTCCATATTTACGGCACAGCTGCCTCAAATGGAGCCTCAATCAAACAATGTCTGTACGATCAGATGCTCCAGCCACACTTTCCTTACCCTTTACAGGTAATGCAGTCGGAATTGCAATTTTATAATCTGACTCCAGACAGTGACGTGAAGTTAGATGATGTCACCATTACAACTGCATTAATTAATCAAACTCAGAGGTCAGTTGGCTACCGAGTTACTTGGCAAGAGTATAGTGTTGCCTACATCACAGATTTGCACCAAAATGCCGATCAAGTGGAGCGAGAGCGGATTTTAGAGTTTATTAAAGGCGTTGACTTGCTGATTGCCAATGCTACTTACACTCCCCCGACATCTCACAACCATGACTGTGCTGATTTACTCTGGCAAGCTGCGGTGAATGCAGCTCTGAGTGCTGGCGTTCAACGGCTAGCCATTTCTCATCATCACCCAGATGACCATGATGATTTTCTTGATCGGGTGCAAGTCGATATTAAATCTGCTTTTCCTCAAGCCATATTAGCCCATGAAGGTCTAATATTAACCGTTGGTAAGTGATTTGACTCGATTGGCAGTTTTTAATCAGTGCTAGAACGATGCTTACGGTGGCAAGCTACCCACAAGCACTTACTTGTCAATTCGCTTTTCTGTTGAGATGGCGCGATCTGGTGTGTAAAGGCGGATTGTCTCGTAGATTGTGAGGTAGAACGCTATAATTTACTCAACTTTGTAATCATTTTCAACCTGAGAGTTGATAGTCTAATTTGATCATGAGTACTCTCAATCAAGTGCTGGAAGACGCTTTGCAACTTTCCTCCGAGCAGCAAGAAATGCTGATCAAGATTCTACAAAACCGCCACTATGAAAATCGTCGTGCAGAAATAGCTACAGATGCTCAACAAACCCTAGCTGATTTCCATACAGGTAAATTTCGGCATCAGTCAGCCCAAGATGTTATTGCAGCATTACGCCAGTCTTTAAACGAACTAGAGGAATGAGACTGCTGGTTTTGACCCCAAAATTCAAACGAGCATTTCGTAGGTTTGTGAAACGAAATGCTGAACCAGTGGATTTCATTTTGAGACGACACGCGCCTGGGGCACAGCAATACTGTGCCCTTACTATTCTACACAATTTAAATCAGCTACATTGCCCCTACGAAGCATTTTGCAACTCGGCTGTGCGGACTGAAAGCTGCTCTGTCTTATTACCCCGTTGCACTTTCACCTGTAATATTTGACCAAGGCGGCTGTCTTCCACAACATTCTGTAATTGTTCAGCACTGGTAATTGCTTTACCATCAACTTGCAGAATTACATCCCCGCGCCGGATACCCGCAGATGCAGCTGGAGAATTGGGGACAACTCGCATGACGAAAACCCCATTAATTTCTGGTATCTGAGTAGGAGAGTTGGGATCGGTGTTATTTTGCTTGGCGAGATCGGGTGTCAAAGTTAGCATTTGCACACCTAGATAGGGGTGAGCAACTTTGCCATCACGTTGCAATTGTCCTGCGATCGCTTTAGCTTTATCAATAGGAATCGCAAACCCAATTCCCATTGCATCAGGGCGAATGGCTGTATTAATACCAATTACTTCACCTTGACCATTCAATAGTGGCCCGCCAGAGTTACCAGGGTTAATAGCGGCGTCTGTTTGAATAAAATCCAAACGTTTATCACTAATACCAACTTGGGCGCTAGAACGTTTGAGGGTACTGACAATTCCCAAGGTAACGGTATTATCAAATCCCAAAGGATTACCAACTGCGATCGCCCAGTCTCCTACTTGTACATTACTGGAAGAACCCAAGGGCGCGACTGGTAAATCGCTACCAGCGTTAATCTTGACTACTGCCAAATCTGTAACTTCATCAATACCTTGAACTTTCCCTTCAAAGGTGCGGCCATCTTTGAGTCGGACTGTTACTTTATCAGCCTTATCGACCACATGAGCATTAGTCATAACTAACCCGCTCTTGTCAATAATGAAACCTGAGCCTAAACCGCGTAACTGCTCAGAAGGCGGCATCTGTTGGGAGAAACCGTCACCGAAAAACCGCCGGAAAAAGGGGTCTTCCATAAATGGATCGACGCGACGAGTAATTGTCCGCTCAGTATCAATTCTGACAACTGCTGAACCAACACGATTCACTGCTGCTGTCACAAAGCTACTGCTACCGATCGCACCACTGGCTGGTGATTGCCGTTGGGCAATCAGTTGTGAATTATCACCAGCAGTTACTAGGGGTGCGGGTTCGGCTTGGGAGGGCAATACCTGCAATGTGCTAACCGTTAGCAAAACTCCTAGCGCGATCGCTAAAACATGAGTACTGAGTTGACGTAAAGACCGGGGTAATTTGGGAAATCGCATAATCACAACCTAATTTATAAGCTTAATTGTTGCTTAGTCGTGACAAATCTATTTACAGTTATTTTTACTTTAGGTTTCGCCTGTTTTCACTACTGGAGTTAGGGCATTTTGCGAACAACCTGTAATCAACTTAATAGAAAATTTAACCCAAAAGCTATTATGGACATTTACCCTTTACAAGTTCGGTTTTTACCCATCGATAGAACTTTTGGATTGCTAATTAAGACTAGTCTTCTGTCTGTTTTAACCGTGGACTATGGAAGTCCCTAACTTTTGTATAAAATTTCATTCCGATTAGCTGCGCCTAGCTGGGGTAAAGAGTTGATGACTGAGTGGGGAGTGAGGGCAATAGGAACTGTGGGAGGTTGTTGTAATTGTTTGACAACACTTTGTAAGAGTTGGTCTTGTCCAGTACGGAAACCCCAGACATTTGTCCCACGATTGATAATAGCAAACCAAACCAAACCGCGATCGCGTGTGGGCATCACTCCCGCTAAAGCGCTTACATCCCGGAGAGTACCAGTTTTGATCACAGTCGCAAGGGGAATGTGTCTGGTGTGCAGTGTCCCCCGGTGATCGAATCCAGACATGGGGAACAAGTCAGCAAGATTCAACTGATGGGCAGATGCCTCAGCTTGAATTGCCATAAACATGGCACAAACAGCCCTGGGGGAAATGCGATTTTCCGGCCCCAGTCCAGAACCATTGATTAACTGAATTTCCGCTTGTGGCACCCTAGCCAGGTTAGCAGCAGTTGATTGCACTACAGCCGCTCCCCCCACTGATTCTGCCAGCATCTCTGCCATATCATTGTTACTATAAACATTCATTTCCTTGAGCAGTTGCTTCAAGGGTAATGAGCGATGACGCAGTAACAAAGTTTGTTGATTTGGTTGCGCCTCAACTTTCACCCCACCTGCAATGATAACTTGAGGCTTGGGCGTTCCCTTGGGCATGATTGAGTGTGTATAAATAGCGGGGCGACCCCAAGTCGCACGATTTAGTGTTTGCTTGAGCATCAAACCCGCCAGCATCGGCTGACGTTGGAAATTCATGGCAAAATTGCCACTAACGATCAAATTTCCCTTTATTTGCTTGATACCCATTTGATTGAGAGTATTACCAAGAGCGATCGCTTCTTCCCAAACAAACAAAGGATCGCCACGGCCAGCAACAACCAAATCGCCCTGCACAACCCCATTTACTACAGGCCCAGTAACACTCACCAAAGTATCAAATTGGTAATCTGGCCCCCAAGTTTTCAAAGCAACTAGGGAAGTGGCAATTTTGGTTAAAGAAGCAGCCGGTAGAGGAGTCGTACCTTGGTGATTTGCCATCAACATCGGCCCCGACTGCATCCAAATTCCCTGACTCTCAGCCAGATTTTGCGCCACCACCTTTGATGTTATGAGCTTTTTCAGATATTCCTGTACCGTAGTCGCCCCTGCTGGATTTGGATCGGGGGCAATAACTAAGCCAGGGCTACTTTGCCAAGTTAGTGCATCTAAGGCATCTAGAGGCTTGATTTGTACCCCAGCCATTTCCAGCCAAAGCGACACCAAACCTGAACCCAATAATTCCAGCATCTTTTATTCCTCTGTCAGGATTTGAAACGTTGTTTACTGTGCTAATATACAAGTTTTTTTCAGACAATCAGTATTGAGTCATAATAACTGGTGTTTTTCTCATCTGTAAGTAGGGTGAATAATATTGTTTTTGTAGCTCTTTGGAAAATGCCAAAATGCCCATTGCTCAAGAAGATACCCGCATGAGATTTCTGATAAAAATACTTATACAGTAGACTTTTTTTATATGAAGAGACTACGCAGTTAGCTTGATTCAGAAACAGGCGATGTCTACGACACCCTACGCCTACGAAATTTTATAACCTTGAAGGTAAGAAAGGGAAGTAATTCAAAATTCTCCCCTTGCATTTTTTATACTTACTTCCTTTCTGGATGCGCTGCATCCTCTAATGAAGGAGTACCTATCTGGTTAATTATGGCAATCATCTGATACAAACGCCCTAAGTCGCGTTGATTGAAGTACAAAATCAGGCGGGGTAGTCCAGCAGTTTCATCTTGGGCTTCTTGAGGTAATGCCTGACTTTTTTCAATCCTTCCTTGAATAATAATGTCGCTAAAATCAGTATTGAGTCTCTCTACAAGCGCGTCTGATATATCTGTCTTCAAGCGGATGACTAACTTATCGCCTACATATCTACAGGAGTGATAAACCTGGTAAAAACGGGTGATAGCGTCGCAAGCCACATCCAGGTTATCTGTCACCGTGTAAAGGCTGGGGTCTTCAGGACTGACAAGACCATTTTTTACTAATTGCTTATCAATGTATTCGCTCCAAGAGCGCCAGTAATCACCACCAGGGCGATCGATTAAAACTAGAGGTACTGGGCCAAATTTACCGTTCTGACTTAATGTCATACATTCAAAAGCTTCATCTTGAGTGCCAAAGCCTCCCGGAAACAAGGCTACAGCATCACTTTCTTTCAGGAGAAATAACTTGCGGGTAAAGAAATATTTGAAGTTAATTAGCTTGGGATCGCCCTCTATAAAGGGGTTTGCTTCCTGTTCAAAGGGTAGCTGAATGTTTAATCCAAAGGAATTTTCTCGCCCTGCACCTTCATGACCCGCCTGCATGATTCCACCACCACCGCCAGTCATCACCATAAATCCCAATTGAGAAATAGCACGAGCAAACTCAAGGGCCATTTGGTACTCTGGTGTATCTGGTGCTAGACGAGCAGAACCAAAGATAGTAACTTTGCGAACGTGTCGGTAATCATAAAAAAGCTGGAAACCGCGCTCCATATCTGCTAATGCAGCCGACAATATTTTCCAATCGAGACGCTCAATTTCGGTATCAGCTAGACGAATAATAGTAGCAAGTGCTTGCTGAATAAATTGCCGATTTTTTAATGTCGGTAAACGAGCGACCAATTCAGCGATATCCGCCTGTAAAGACTCTAATGTGTCAAACGACGCAGATGAGGTCATGAGAACTGCTGCAACAATGGCACTATATTTTACGTGAACTACTCACACTCTAGCAAGCTGAATATGTGTAGGCAGAATGACGAACCGCCTTCGCAGAGAAGGCGCAGAAGATATGGAGGAAGAGAAAATGCGATCGCCTAAAGCTGGGATTTTAGTTTTCCCCTTGTTCCCCTGAATCTCAATTCAATCCCAGTTCTTCTTTTAATGCCTCTGGCACATTAACTGCTGTCTCTAATCCCCGCACACCTTCCCACTGCTGCTTTTTACCCCAGGTCATTTCTTGGAGATTGGCGTCGCTGAGGTCGGCTCCACCTAGTATGGCGTAACTTAGGTTGCTATAGCTGAGATCCGCACCATTGAGGATAGCACCACTGAGGTTACTGCCACTGAGGTTAGCACTATTAAGGTTGGCATAGCTGAGGTCTGTACCGAACAAGATAGCGTCGGTGAGGTCGGCACCACTAAGGTCGGCATCGTTAAGAATCACGCCGCTAAGGTCGGCTTCGTTGAGAATCACCCGACTCAGGTCTACGCCGCTAAGGTCGGCACCTAAGAACATTGCACCGTTAAGTCTGGCATTGTTAAGTTTGGCACCGTTCAGTTTGGCGTAGCTGAGGTCTGCGGCTATAAGGATGGCATCACTAAGGTTGGTACTGAAAAGAATTGTGTCACTGAGATTAGTACCGTTGAGGATGGCGTAACTCAAATCAGCGCCACTGAGGTCAGCGCGGCATAGGTCGGCATGGCTGAGGCTGACCCTGCTGAGGTTGGCTTCACTTAAATTCGCACCAAAAAGGATGGCGTTACTTAGATCGGCATGGCTAAGGTTGGTGCTGCTGAGGTCGGCGCGGTTGAGGTCGGCGCGGCTAAGGTCGGCGCGGGTGAGGTTGGTGCTGCTGAGGTCGGCGCGGTTGAGGTCGGCGCGGCTAAGGTTGGCACAACTAAGGTTAGCACCGCTAAGATTGGTGCTGCTGAGGTCGGCACCGCTAAGGTTGGCACCGCTAAGGTTGGCACTACTGAGGTTGGCATCGCCAAGGTTAGCACCACTCAGGTTGGCACCACTGAAGTTTACGCCAGTTAAGTTAGCATCGCCGAGATAAGCAAGGCTGAGGTCGGCACCGGTAAAGTCTGCCCCAGTAAGGTTGGCATCACCCAGGTAAGCATTCCGAAAGTTGCCGCCTTTGAGGAATTGCCCAACTATACTGCTAAAGTTGCCAATTTCTAGGGCATCGCTATAGTTAATAATCCGCAGCAGTTGGGATGTGAAAAAGTTGTCTGTGTCTGGTTGGGCAGATGGATAGAAGGTAATTTTTTGTTTGAGTTCATCTCGCCTTTGGGCGTAGCGGTGTAACTCTAACAGTAAAATTAGTACGTTTAGACCTGTATATATGTCTACCTGTCTCAAGCCGATCGCAATATTTTGTGCCGCCAACTTTAACCTGGTTTTCTGAGGTAGGTTATCATTTGGTGTCCCATCGATAAATTCTCCTTGACACCAACGACGATAAAAATCTTCTAGCCGCCAGAAAAGCTGTTCTGGGCGAATTTTTTGATCAGTTACAACCAATTCCATTAGTTGGTTGACTATTTCTGGTTTTAGGGCACTATTGCCCAATAAATCGTAAATCTCTTCATGCATCTGGCGATCGCACACTCGAAAACAAAACCCAGATGGTATGCCCAATATCTGATCGCCGATCTCAGAAGTCAAACCTCTGCCTGCTATTGTCCATTTTTTTAAACTTTCTTGCAGTCTTAAGGAGTATAAATATTCCTGTAAATTATCTTGAGTAAACTTAACGCTTTTCTCTGCTTTAATACTTTCTCCTTGAGGTAAAACTGCTTCATTTTCTGCCGATGTGGTCTTTGGCATCTCTTGCAACCTTGTACCCCTCACATAATTTCTCAGCAGCAGCCAGACTTGAGATAAATATGTTGACATTTCTGTGCCCGTTGTTACATTTAAATTACTGTTTTGATAATTCTGAATTAAAAACTTTTCTATGCTAGTTTGCTGATCATTTCCAACAATCAATAGTATAAATAAATACTATATTCAAAAAATCACGAGTTGGCGATGTCTACGCTGGGCTACTTCTTGTGAATTTGCCAACGCCGTTCTTGGAAGGCGGTTTCTTGCTCGGATGTAGTCGCTTTAAGCCTCTTCTCCTGATCTAAATGAAGTGTTAGCTAAAAAAATCTTTCAAAAATCAAGTAATCCCCATGTTTTGGTTAATTTGTTATACTTTTTTCCCAAAAATTTACTAGTCTGATGTACAAATAATACTTCCTGTTTCTGGGAGACGCAATTGTTAGGAAAAATCCTACACCAAAACAGCATAACAAAGCTGAAAAATGGCAACTAAAATTGAAGTCAAACGATTTTTGACGACAAGGTTAGTTGACTCAATGATTTGAGATTGACACTAAGGATTCAGAGACTAACGCTTCTAATCGAGATGCTGCGCGAACCCTATCGAGTGTCACAAAGGTCTTTTGGATTGAACCTGACTACAAGTAGCGAGGCATTTACCAAAAAAATTTTAATCCCAAATCTGAAATTGGCACATTCAAAAGTTTTCTGCTTAATATAAAGCAGCTAAGAGAATCGACATCAGGCAGGCTGTATAGCTTTGCAAAAGTTAAAAATTAACTACGGGATAGTTATCGGGGAATGAATGCGATGAACAGATTAACCTTTTATATTATTTTGTTACATGGTTTGTTTTTAGGAGTAGCAACGGCTAGCGCTAAGTCACCGTCTGTTAACAGAGTTGATACAGAAATGTCAGCTAGTCATCGAGTTTTAGAAGGCGTGGTTACAGCCAGAAGTGGGCAAAAATCTAATAGTCAGTTAACGACAGAAACTTCTTCAACTCAAATTTCAGCCTTATCGGTAAATAATATCAATCTTCCTCAGAAACAGAGCCTACCTTCAGGGCAAGTTTGGGTAGTTAATCAAAGTAAACACGTACAGCCTCAACCGTTTATTTGGGTAGTAAAAGACCTAAAGAAAGCAGGACAACAACCGTTTTTGGAAGTTGCAAAACCCTCAGAGAAACCGAATACAAAGCCTAATTCTAGTACTAAACCAGCAAAGGATGATTTAGAGCCATTTAATGAAGTAACCAAAGATACCCAAAAATCAGGGGGATTGTTCACTCTTTATCGCAATAAAGAAAAAAATAAGATTTATCTAGAAATTAAGCCAGAGCAACTTAATAAAAATTACCTAGCTACGGCAACCCTGGAATCGGGCATTGGCGAACGGGGTATTTACAGTGGTATGCCTCTGCAAGATTTTTTGTTTTATTTCCAACGGGTGGATGATAAACTACACTTTGTGATTCGCAATGTGAATTTTCGCACTCGCGAGGGAGATCCCCAAGTGCGATCGCTAGCCCGGTCTTTTAGTGACTCTGTTTTATACAGCATTTCGATTAAAAGCATTCATCCACAACGCAAAACTCTTCTCATCGACTTGAGTGATTTGTTACTCACAGACTTAAGTGGATTATCTGCAAGTTTAGGACTTCCAGGAAGCACAGACCAATCTTATTTTGGTAATGCCAAAGCCTTTCCCCAAAACTTAGAAATTGAATCAATTTTGAATTTCTCTGGTAGCGTTGACCATGAAAGTGAAGTGGCAAACTTTGCCTCCCTAGCTGACAACCGTGGCTTTACCCTACGCGTTCACTACAGCCTCTCGCAACTACCCGATCAAGATTATCGACCGCGCTTTGCTGACGATCGCATCGGTTATTTTATCACCGCCTACCAAGATTTATCCAAAGACGATCAAGGCGATTCTTTTGTCCGCTACATCAATCGCTGGCATTTAGAAAAGCAAGACCCAAAAGCAGTTATTTCTCCTCCCAAAAAACCAATTGTCTTCTGGATTGATAACGCTGTGCCCTTAGAGTACCGCGATGCCATGAAAGAAGGCGTTCTTATGTGGAACAAAGCCTTTTTGAAAGCCGGATTCAGAGATGCAATTGAAGTCCGCCAAATGCCAGATGATGCCACATGGGACCCAGCAGATATTCGTTACAACACGATTCGTTGGATTAACACAGTAGATGGATACTTTGCAATGGGGCCATCCCGTGTTAATCCATTGACAGGAGAAATTTTGGATGCAGACATTCTTGTAGATGCTAGCTTTATCCGGGCACTCAAGAGTGAGTATCGTAAAATAGTCCAACCCAGCCAAACAGAAAATCGCACTACCTTATCAGCTTTGATGCAAAATCGCCTACTTTGCACCAATGGTTTAGATGCGAAAAACAATGGTGTACCCCAGAAGGTAGAAGGGCAACAGGGATTGTTGAGTCGTTTGTCGAAAATGGCAGGCGAGTACGATTTATGCTACGGGATGGAAGCTGCTAACCAGTTTGCCTTTGGTTCGTTGGCGATGTCACTACTGCCAGATACCATAGCCACTCCAGACCAGGTGAAGGAATATATCAATCAATATTTACGTTTAATCATCGCTCACGAAGTTGGACATACTCTTGGTTTACGCCATAACTTCCGTGGTAGTACACTGCTACCACCACAAGAGATGAATAATACGGAAATTACCAAAACTAAAGGTCTGACAACTTCCGTAATGGATTATATTCCCCCAAATATCGCTCCTCAAGGTACAAAACAGGGAGATTATTTTCCTAGTATGGTGGGGCCTTATGATGAATGGGCGATTAAGTACGGCTACACAACAATTCAGGCATCAACTCCTCTAACGGAAAAGCCAATTTTGGAGGAAATTGCTGCACAATCCTACAAGCCAGAGTTGAGTTATTCCACAGATGAAGATGTATATGACCTCGACCCAACCGCTAATGCTTGGGATAATAGCGGTAATGTGCTGCTTTATTCTCAGTGGCAATTGAATAATTCGCGGGTGATGTGGGAACGTCTCGATAAGCGTTTCCCAACGGCTGGTGATAGTTACAGCGATGTCAGCGAACGTTTTAGCACAGTATTAGGTAACTATTTCCAGCAAATATATTTCACCACAAAATACATCGGAGGACAATCTTTCTATCGCATTCACCCTAGCGAGTTACCTGCCGAGAAAGTCTCTGGAGTTCCCCAACACCGTTTACCATTTGAAGCAGTACCAGTTGAAGAACAACGCCAAGCTTTAGAAACGCTACAAAAATATGTATTTGCAGAAGATGCCCTTAGTTTTTCACCAGAATTACTGAATAAATTAGCACCTTCCCGTTGGCGGCATTGGGGTAGTTCTCCACAAGTAGGTCGTTTGGATTTTCCCATTCATGACTTGGTGCTACTGATGCAGGGTTCTGTGTTGCGAGATTTACTTTCAGGCGATCGCCTTTCTCGTCTCAAGGATATTGAACTCAAAACTCCCGAAGGAAAAGCACTGACTCTGCCAGAACTATTTGACACTTTGCAATCAGATATTTGGACGGAAGTCATCAAACCAAAAGCTAAATCAATGAAGATTGCTAGTTTGCGGCGAGGCTTGCAGCGTCAATATCTGGACATTTTGACTGCTATGGTATTGCGAAAAGAAAATGTTCCAGAAGATGCTCGTACTCTGGCTTGGTATAAACTCAAACAACTAGATGATAAACTCAAAGGGGTTAATTCAGAGGATGAATATACTAAAGCGCACTTATTAGAAACGCGCGATCGCATCGAGAAAGTCTTAAATGCACCGTTGCAAGGGAATTAAAAAAGTTATAGAGACGCGATTAATCGCGTCTGTAAAATTTCTAACTCCTCTTCTTTTTTGAGGATTTTGTCAAAATATATTTATCATGCCTACACAGGCTGAGAAATAGTTTATGTCAGCTAGAGATAAATTTCACAATGTTGTGAAATTGGCATTACAAAAGGACGGGTGGCGAATTACTCATACCATTTCTTTGTGAGGCTGCGCTAAATTCTCTTGGCTTCTTTCTTTGCGTTCTTTGCGCCCTTTGCGGTTCGTTTCTTATTTAGTTTGGCGCATCTTCATACAGAATTGGTATCATGACCCTTTGCTAATTCGCATAGAAAATATTACTGATATGTACATCGACTTGGGAGCAGAGAGAATTATTGCGGCAGAAAGAGAGGGAAAAGTAATAGCGGTTGAAGTGAAAAGTTTCATCGGCACTTCAACTATTTCTGAGTTTCATACGGCGGTGGCAATACGGTTCGGTTAAAGGGGAAAGGGAAAAGGGGAAAGGTTTTGAATACATCCTTTACCCTTTACCCCTTACCCATTCCCCATGAGGCAGCAGATGAGAAAGTTTCCTCCTGCTACCTCTACTTTTTCCTAACTGCTTAACGCCTTTAAAAACCGTTGCAAACTTTTAAATACACTGGGCTTTTTCGCAGGTGTCGCGTCTGTTGTTGTTTGCGGTTGTCCTTTTAAAAGGATGAGATCCAAATCATCACCCGATGGTTTTGTAGGTAATTCGGCAATACTTTGATATTCGCCGTTGGTTTCTAGCCAAACTTCCCACTGTCCTGGGTAGCAGCGATATAAGGCACTTTGATCGTCTATGGGGCGCAGATAATAGGCGGATTCAATGGTACTGATGAAACGATCGCGGATTTTTCTGGCTGTATAACCAATACCCACAGTTCCAGAATCTTCTAAGCGAGGATTTAAAAAGACTACAGGGCGATCGCCTATTACTTCACATAACTTTTCCAACTGCGGTACTTCTACAGAAGTGGGGGCAATGAACAAGAAAATTTCATCCTCTGGCTGAATTTTTGTCTGCAAAGAAGCAGCCCTACCCGTACCAATATCCAAAATTTGAAATGGTGCATCTACCCAATCACGACGGGCTAAAGCCGCAGCACCCGCGTCAGCAAAGAAAATTTTCAAACGAGAATCATAATCTGTAAACACGGGCAAAAATTGTTCTGCTACTGGCATAAACTTGAGTTCTGGAAACAGGAACTCAACTTGTATGCGAGTACAGCCATCTGCAAGGGCAGCTTGGACGGCTGTACGAGATTGGGCGATCGCATCTTCAAGACTATTTGGAAGTTCACTCATAATCTGCATGGTTCTGTAGTGTCTACTCCCATTGTTTCAGTATTGGCTCTTAATTAGGACTTACAGAGAAGAGATTGCCCAATCCCTTTAAAACACAGGGCTGTTTCATTCGTTCTCTTTTGTCAATAGTATGGGTAATAAATTTGCTTGTCGCCATTGTGCGTTGGCGTAGCCCGTCGTAGACATCGCCTCAACCAGTTGAAAAATTATTTTATACCAGTATCAAATCTGGTTTTTTATAACTTTAGTTATATCTCGATTGATTATTAATAGCGTTCAACTAGAGTATTTCCCTAATATAAATCCTCAATTATCTCTATTAAACTCAGTCGCCAGCAGGATGAAACTTAGCATAATATTTTTTACACTGGCAAATAAACCTTATACACAAATTAGGAACACTGTATGCCTATTCACAAACTTGAACATTTTGACCCCAATTATCGAGAAATATTTGGCAAAGACGACGTTAAAGCCCTGGATGTTTATACTGAGGGAGGAGATAGAGTTGGCTCAGTAGCCGATGTTTTAGTTGATGATGATGGTCACTTTCGCTATTTAATTGTTGATATCAGCTTAGATTTTGTTGCCAAGAAAATATTACTACCAATTGGTCTTACCCGGATTAATGATTCAGAAAGACGTGTCTATGTTGATGGATTAAGCAGACAGCAAATAGAAAGTTTACCCGATCACACAGACGATGCGATCCTTGATAGAGATTATGAAGAAAAGGTACGTGGTGTATTTCGTTCTCCAAGTAGCGGTGTAACTTATGATCGCGATACATACAATTACCAGGCAGAACCAGCTTTATACGGGTTAAACGATCAATCTCATCAAACTTTCAGACTCTATGAAGAACGATTAATTGCCAACAAACACCGGATCAAAACCGGAGAAGTAACAGTCGGTAAGCACATTGAAATAGACACCGCAAACGTTACAGTGCCTATTCAAAAAGAACGAGTTTTGATTGAGCGAGTTGTGCCAACAGAAGCAGGTAAAGCTATAGATCCTAGTGAACTTAAGTTTCAAGAAGGAGAAGTAGCACGTATAGAAGTATACGAAGAAACGCCTGAAATTCATAAAGAAGCCTTTGTACGTGAAGAAATCCGCATCAAGAAAGTAGTAGAACGGGATGTTGTAGAAACACAAGAAACCATTCGTCGAGAAGAATTAGATGTTGATACTGAGGGTAATTTACATGTGCAAGAAAATGGTATAAATGCACATGAAACGATTTAATTAGCTGGTTCCTAATTTTGTTTAGTAGATTGATCTGAAATCATAATGCAGGCAAAGTTAATTTTTATCTATGCCTGTATTTTTTATTCAATAGCAAAAAGTAACTTTTTGATAAATCATTTAAAGAAGCGTAACTTTGTGGCAATCTTAGAGGTTGTTTGAAAAATCCTCTTCTGGGTAACAAAACGTTCTAGATCCCCCTAAATCCCCCTTTTCAAGGGGGACTTTAATTCCAGTCCCCCCTTTTTTCAGGGGAGCCAGCGCGGTCTTGGGGTTTCCCCAAGTGGAGCGACTGGCGTGGGTTAAAGGGAATCAATAACTCCCTAAAATCACAGCTAACTACTTTTAAAACAACCTTTTATAATAATGGATTTGGCTTAACATATACAAATAGTAAAGATATTTTTCGTAATAAAAGGCGAAATTAGAATGATTTTGCCTTTCTTATTAGCCATATTAATAAAAACCTCTATAACTTTCGATTATTTTACTCTGGAAATAATTCATTCGGCAGAAGGATGTAGAAAAATAATTAAATGTCTAGTTTAGTTATTAAGAGATGAGAAGAATAATTTTTGAGGTTAAACATCATGGTTCTTTACAAACTAGAAGATTTTGAGCCTAATTATCAAGAGAGTTTTGATGGTCATGACATTAAAGGGCTTGGTGTCTATACACAAGGAACTGATGAGAAAGTTGGTACTGTCAGCGATATTTTAGTAGATGAAGAAGGTCATTTCCGCTATTTAATCGTTGACTTAGGTTTCTGGATTTTTGGTAAAAAAGTACTACTACCAATTGGTCGTGCCCGTGTCGACTATAGCGTTGATCGTGTATACACAATTGGCTTGACTAGAGAGCAAGCTGAAGATTTGCCTGAGTTTAATGAACGCCAAACCCTTGATTACGACTATGAAGAACGGGTGCGTGGTGTATATCGCCAACCTATAGACTCGACTCTTCCTGTAGATCCTTTAACACCATTAGATCCTTTAGCACCAGCAGGATTGGGTACAACTCCAGCTCCAATTCCAGCTCCAACTCCAACTTACGCTCGTGATAACTACACTTACGAACGTGAGCCTTCTTTATTCGGATTAAATGAGCAAGATCATCAAACTCTAAGATTGTACGAAGAACGGCTGATTGCCAGTAAACGACGCCAAAAAACTGGAGAAGTAACAATTGGTAAGCACGTTGAGACTGATACTGCACGGATTGCAGTGCCAGTAGAAAGAGAAAGAGTTGTGATTGAGCGTGTAACTCCAGCAGATGCGGGTAAGGCTGTTTCTGGGCGCGAAGCAGACTTCCGTGAAGGCGAAGTTGCTCGTGTAGAAATCCATGAAGAAACTGCTGATGTTCGCAAAGAAGCATTTTTGCGCGAAGAAGTCAGAGTGAGAAAAGTAGTCGAGCAAGACACAGTTGAAACTCAAGAAACTGTGCGTCGTGAAGAGTTAGATGTGAATTCTGGTAATCTTCCGATTGAAGAACGCTAACTAAATATAGTCATTAGTTAGTAGCTAATGACTAATAATTAATTCTACACAGTGCAGGTGAGGCTGTTGAATTAGCTTTACCTGTGCTTGCAATAGCAAATATTGCTCTGGATGTGGCTGGAATAAATGTGAAAATACAAACATTTTCTAAATGGTATCCAGACGATTAATACATTTAATTTAGCTAAGTAGAAGCAGTTAGTAAACTTTGAAGATAAATAGCCAACCTATGGCAAAAAATGTTGTACAGGCAAATGGTAACTCTCGCACTAGCTCCTCTTTAGCAGATTTAAGAAAGAAGGTTAATAATTTTGCTGTGTTTGATAAGCAAGGTCAGCTAGTAGGAGTAGTTCATGATCTAATTGTGGATGCTAATCGTCGGTTAAACTTAGTTATATCTAAGCAGGCGAATCAACAAACTGTAAAATATGGTCAGCAGTTAGGCAAGCAACATTCTTCTTTATTTCGGTTACAGAGTCAGAGAATAAAACAAATCGACAAGCCGACTAAATCTGTTTTCCTAGACTTAAACAAATCAGAAATTGAGTATATGCCTGAATATTTAGAAGCGGAAACACCAGGCGATAGCAACTCAAATGAGCAACTAGCCAATAATCAAATTAAAAATACCCCAGTTGAACCAGTAAATTTAGAACAGGTTCCTGAAGAACAGATTATTCGTCTCCTAGAAGAACGACTATTTGTTGAAAGCAGTAAGCGTAAAGTTGGTGAGGTAATTGTTCGCAAAGTAATTGAAACCCGGATGGTACAAGTTCCTGTCCGGCATGAAAAGCTGATTGTGGAACAAATTAGCCCAGAACACAAACAACTTGCAGAAATTGATTTAGGACAAGGAGAAATTGCTGGCGTTGACTTGACGGCGGGAGAAAGACTCGAAGCTACACGGTTTGACAACGGTTTAACGGTCAGTGGCGAATTTAGCTCGCCTAAAATTGCTAACTTATTGTTGAATGCGATCGCACTAGAGCGAAATCACGGCTGTAAGCAGGTGCGTGTTACCATTGCTGTTGAAGATGAGTCGCACCAGAAAAAATACCAGGAGTGGTTTGACCGTTGTTCTAAAGGTCAATCACTAAAGCCAGAAAAATAAGTTTCTAGCAGATAAATTACTAGGGTGGGCAATGTCCACCCTATTTTTTTGCTGATTTTAAGAAAAGAAAAGTGAAGTTTCCATTGCCTTGCGGGTAAGTGGAATGTCTCTAAAGCAACTTAATTTACAATACTAAGAAGTTGCCGTTCTTTTGGCTACTTGCAATGAAATTTCGACTGAAGAGACTTTCACCCAAGAAACGACAGCGTCTGATCCCACCGATTCGGATTAAAGTTCAAGATGGAAAATTTGAGATTATAGGTATGGGTGCATGGCATTCCTACTGGCGCGATCCTTATCATCTGCTGCTAACGATTCCCTGGATTGGCTTTCTGCTCCTGACTTGTACTTTTTATATAAGTATTAATGCTCTATTTGCCCTAGCTTACTTGATCGGAGGAGATTGTATTGCCAACGCCCGACCTGGCTCTTTTTTAGATGTATTTTTCTTTAGTGTGCAAACCCTAGCATCTATTGGCTATGGGGCAATGTATCCGAAAACAACTTACGCCAACATTATTGTCACCATTGAAGCAATGATGGGTTTGGTGGGAATTGCTGTAATGACCGGACTAGCCTTTGCTCGATTCTCTCGACCTACAGCCCGCGTACTTTTTAGTCGTGTTGCTGTCATTACAGCTCATGATGCGATGCCGACTCTGATATTTCGCAGCGCTAATAAGCGTCGCAATACGATTCTGGAGGCGCAGATGCGAGTCTACTTGATGCGCGACGAAGTAACCCTAGAAGGACAGTTCATGCGTCGGTTCCACGATCTCAAACTGGTGAGGAACCAAACACCTAGCTTCACGTTAAGTTGGTCAGTGATGCATGTGATTGATGAGTTTAGTCCTCTATATGGGATGACACCAGAATCATTAACCCAGACAAATACTATCCTGATTGTCTCTTTGAGTGGCATTGATGAAACAGTTGCCCAGGTCGTCCATGCCCGTCATAGCTATAGTGCGAATGAGATTTTGTGGAACAATCAATTTGTCGATATCTTTCACCACACACCCGATGGACATCGCTACATTGATTACAACCGCTTCCACGATGTTTTACCTTTAGATTAGAGGCGTGAAATTTACTCGTCAGTTTGATTGAGTGGTGCTTCTAAGGCTTTAACAACCACCCGACCATTTTCAACAACAGTGCAAGTTTTAACCATACTCTTGCTGTGGTTAACTGGCACATCCTGGCACTGGTTTTGGTGCGAGATATTTTGTTGTTGTTGGTTAAGGACGACAGCACAACAAGCGCAGGAGGCTAAAGACATATAACTTATTTTGATCTCTATATCTATTATCTCTCTACTAATGCTGTTTAGCGGAAAAATTTGTTACCGATATGTTTTGATAATTCAGGACAATAAATAGGGGATCACAGCTGTGCGCCTTAGCATCCAAAAATTTATTTGAGTGCCAATTATTGCGTATATGCGAAACTATGGATGCAAGTACTTGCTTTGTTGTGCTTGTAGCCTGTGTAAACAGGAAAGCGGTTATAGATCCCGCCCCGCTTTCCTCCCTGTCCAAACTTGTTTAAGTAGGGTTAGATAGTGGGTTTTTCTAATGAAAAAATTTTTGAAATATCTGGGTTTAGGTTTGCTATCTACGTTCTTGACTGCTACTCCTGGATTGGGAGCTGAACGCATTAGCTTTTATTATCCTCCCTTCGGCGAATTTTCCTTATCGGTGGATTCGCTGGAAACCTTTGCTAAAGAGGGCAAAATCGATCAAGATTTTTCATTTTATGCTAGTCGTGCGACTCCTGAACAACTCGCTCAACTGCGGGATCTACTCCAGCAGCGCTTTAATGTCACTCCTACATTAGTATCTCAAGTTACCTACTCACCGATAGGCGAGCAGCTGGTGCAACAACTAGGAAAATTACTCCTCACTGAGTCTCGCAAGAATGGCTTTTATGCCATACGTGCCTCTTTAATTTTGTCTGCTGCTGATCAAAAAGAGGGGTTAACAGTGGTGAATTTACTGCGGAAATTCCCTAGCGATACTATACGGGTGAATTTCACAGAGGGATTAAGGATAGTCGATGACTTGTCGCAATTAATTAAAAAAAAGGATGAAGTTTTTGCTTCTCTTCAAAAAGAAGCGATCGCTCAAGCCGCCACTGACAAAATTGACTTCTCCAAACAACCAGATTTGCGATCGCCAGGAAAATTCACCTGGCAGAAAAAAAGCCTGGAGTTAAATGACATTTCTCGCTCACGCCGTCTACCTGTGGATATCTATTTGCCAAAAGCAGGTTCACAAAACCCTGGAGATTTACTTTCGCCTCCCTTTCCTCTGATTGTAATTTCTCACGGACTGGCCTCAGACCGCTCTACCTTTGTCTACCTGGCTGAACATCTAGCATCTTATGGTTTTGCCGTTGCTGTATTAGAACACCCTGGTAGTAATGCCGAACGCTTTCAGCAATATTTTGCAGGTTTGGCAGGGCCGCCTGATGCAGCAGAATTTATCAATCGACCTTTGGATATCAAATATCTACTCAATGAACTTCAGCGTCTAGATAAATCCGATTCCACCCTCCAGGGAAAACTCAATTTTCAGCAAGTCGGGGCGATCGGTCAGTCCTTTGGTGGTTATACTGTTTTGACTTTAGCAGGAGCCAATATTAACTTTGAGCAACTCAGGCAAGATTGTAATCCCGATAATTCCTCCTTTAATTTGTCGCTCTTTTTGCAGTGTCAAGCAACTGAGTTACCTCCAAAAAATTACGAACTCAAAGACGATCGCATCAAGGCGATCATTGCAATTAATCCCATTGACAGCTCAGTTTTGGGTCAAGGGGGAATCAGCCAAATTAAAATTCCAGTAATGCTGGTAGCAGGTAGTCAAGATGTTTTCGCACCACCTGTATTTGAGCAAATTCGCCCCTTTACCTGGCTTTCTGACTCTAATAAGTACCTGGCTTTGATTGAAAATGCCACCCACTTTTCTGCGATCGCCGAACCTACTCCTCAAAACAATGTCTTACCTGTACCACCTGCCTTGCTAGGCCCCGATCGTGCTGCTGTTTTTTCTTATCTCAACGCCCTCAGCGTCGCTTTTTTAGAAACCCATCTTCTTAACCGCCCTGAATATCGTTCCTATTTGCAGCCTTCCTACGCTACATTTATCAGCAAAGAGCCACTTAATCTCAGTCTTTTACAGTCATTATCGGTAGATCAGTTCAATCAAATTTGGAGTGGGCCAACTCCCCAGGCAAGCAAACCATCAAATCCTCAACCTATTCCTACTCCCCGTTAGTTATAGGAAATTGGAAAAATATAATAGAGATATGAGTGAAAAGGAAATATCTATCCTTGCTTTGAGCAAGTCAATTTTAGCTGGGGAATTACTAATTACGTAAATTCACGGAGTGTAGCTTTAGGTAAAATCATCAATTAGCAATCATATTGACTTACAGCTAAGATCCCCGACTTCTTTCAGATGTCGGGGATCTTATTGTTCACGAATAATTGAAGTATGTTGTAGACGAGATAAGTCTCAAGCATTACTTTGATGAACTCAAAGCTAAACTTAAACAAATTACTATTTATCCTAAAGTTGTAGTAGATGATTCCAAACAATGATTAATCCTCTTTAATGATTTTCAATAAATAAAAGTCATCAATCTTTATCTCAATAAAGCAGTAAATATACTGATGCGATTTGATGATTTAGTTCGGAACTCTAACTATTGCAACCATTTGCCAAAAGACTATTTGTTTCCAAGCTATGTAATTTTCTCAAAATCAGGCTATTTGTCAGGAAAGTGAGATATTTGTACTGAGGGATTCATAAAAACTTATTTAATAAAATCTTTTGTATATATATTATGCTTGTCGTTAAGAAGTATTAAGAAATCCTTATTAAAGAATATTGCAATACCTTGATTTAATTGCTAACGTGTGTATGGCAAGGATGCTGATGAACGCTCGGATCTAGGAGAAATAAAATCTATGAGCTATACCCATTCAGCCAAGTGTGTTAGGCTTTGACGGGTTCAAAACCAGAAATTTCTGCCTCATATAGACAACTATGAGGGATTGCAGATTAACCAAGAAATATCTCGTTGCTAAAGGCTTAGTTTCAGTTTGATTTCAATTGCGATTGATTATTTGTCTTACTTTGTGCCGACAAGTAAGTAGCTCTTGCTTGTGTATATCGGCAATAACGAAGAGTTTGGTAAGACTTAAATTTTGGAGAATAAAACTAATGGAGATTCAAGGTAAAGTTGCCCTAATTACAGGGGCTTCGCGTGGAATTGGACGAGCGATCGCTCTCGAATTAGCGCAACAAGGCATCAAACGGATGATATTAGTAGCACGCGATCGCCGCAAGTTAGTGGAAGTAGCCAACGAAATCGAGGCGATGGGTACAGAAGCTGCGATCGTGGCTTTAGATTTGACGCAGACAATTGAAGTAAATATCGCTGTTGCCCAACTATGGCGCAATTACGGACAGATTCATCTGCTAGTTAATTGTGCGGGAGTTGCATACCAAAGCTCATTTTTGCAATCTAAAATGCCCCAAGTTCAAGAAGAAATTTCTGTGAACTTGTTAGGAATGTACAACCTCACTAGTTTGATTGCTCGACGCATGGCCAGTCAAAGACAAGGGACAATTGTCAATGTATCGAGTCTGATGGGGAAAGTTGCAGCACCAACGATGGCGACATACTCAGCAACCAAGTTTGCCATCTTAGGATTTACCCAAGCCTTGCGTCAAGAATTAGCCCAACACAATATCCGCGTCATTGCATTACTGCCTTCCCTGACAGACACAGACATGGTGCGCGACTTAAAATTATTTCGCTGGGTGATCCCTATGACTCCCCAGCAAGTGGCTAAAGCACTCGTTACCGGAATGCAGAATGATTCATCAGAAATTTTAGTTGGATGGCAAAGTCATTTAGCCGTGTTGTGTCAACGCCTCGCCCCTTGGTTGTTAGAGTTAATTTTACGAATAGCAACACCACCAGCACCAAGCAGACAACGGCTGATGGAAAAACTTACCCCTTCGCGTAGCGTCTCGTAGAGAAGGGGAAACACCGAGGGCGATCGCTGACTCAACACTCCTGAACAAACTTGCCCGAAATCTTCAGTCGTTTGGCTTTACCCTTGTGCAACATAATGCTCGCAGTGCCAAGAAATGCTAATAAGCTCAAAGTAGAAGTAGATTCAGGAACAGACTTAGGATTCTCAATTTTGATCACTTGTCCAAGTCCAGGGCGATCGCCTCGGTTTGTCACGTAAATAGCACCATCAGCACCAATAGTCAAAGCAGTAGGAGACTCTAATCCATTGCCACTAAGAATAGTTGTGCGAGTCCCATCCCTAGCTATCTTAATTACAGAACCATCTAGATTACCTTTCCAAAGTGACTGATTGGCGTATTGCAAAGCATATAAATTGCCCTCACTATCAAAATCTAAGTCAGTAAGTTGAGTAAATCCATCGGTATAAACTGTTGGTTGACCATCAGCACCAACTCGATAGATTTTTGCTTCACCTTGTGGAAAAGGAAAACCAGTTAATTGGCTAATATAATAAGCGCCATCTGGGCCTTTGGCGACATTTGTGGGTACTGCTTGGATTTCAAATGGCGATGACGATGGGCCAGAGGGGAAAATTGGATTAGTTAATGTCTGCCGGGGAATTGTGGCGATCGCTTTCAAATTACTTCCATCAGTCCCTACACTGAGTAACTCATTAGCACCAGCATCAACTGCAACAATATTATTTCCATCTAAAAGAATAGAGAAGGGATTGCTAATTACATCGCCTCCATCGGGATTATTTGCAAGTTCATAATTAGCTAAATCAGCCACACTAGTCCAGGAATTTGTATTAAAATTAGCAGTGATGATTTTTCCTAAATCAGTGTTACCTAATGTGGCGCGAAATGTAGGATTTGAACCATACCCAATTGCAATATAAGGCTTGCCAGTAGCATCAAATTTGATATCTTGAGGCCCAGAAGTATCAGTACCATCTGGTAATGCCAAAGAAGGAAGTCCTGTAAGTATACGTTGTTGCGTACCATTTCTAATTTTTGTCACTGCACCAGTCGTGCCATAACATAAAGATTGGTTGGCAACGCTCGGTGAAGGAACACAAGCTCCATTTCCGCCTGTTCCTGCTTCTGTGACGTAGAGACTTCCATCAGGAGCAAAACTTAGGCCCCGTGGATTATTAAGACCATCGGCAATTACCGAAAATGATGCCGCTTCTGCTGCTTTCATTCCCGAAAAAGCAGCAATACAAACACTCAAAAATGTAATTCCAAATTGTTTTAGTTTCATTAGACCCCTCCTAAAATTAAATTTGCGTAAATGAAAGATAGAAAAGTTTGAATTTTTTTTAATTAGTTAATATTTATACCAAAATACTAAAATAGAGCAAAAGATCCAAACCTAAAAATTTGTCGTTTGGATAAGGCACGAGGCAGAATAAAAGAGGGTTATAGCCTTGTTTGTCTTTCTTTATATAGTTTGGTTTATGATGCCAACTTACTTAGATGAAATCTGAATTTTTTAATTTTGAGTTGTATCATACCATTTCCAAAAATCTTTGCAACATAATGAATCATCTGTAGTGGTGTACAAATGTACGCCTATGGCAACAAAATTAAATAGGATTACTGTATATTTTCTAACATTATTTACGTAAATGTGATATCCAAACTGTTGAGTTACATAGATATTGCGGGACTACAAGGCGATCGCAGTTTGCATCAATACATAAAGTTGCAGTTCAGAAGTTGCTGGGCGATCGCATAATTAGACATACCTTGTTTCGGAGCAAACAGAAATGCTTTCCTTCCCCACAACCCTGACTCCTTTGCCCGAAATCATTGATGGCTTGCCGAATATTTCTGGTTGGGAAAGAGAGGTTCTCTCTGTGGTTAACCAAGATCAACCAGTATTTTTACCAACAACGAATATCCGTTTAGAAGACGTAAATGCTGTGTTTGCGATCGCCTTACACATGCACCAGCCAACTATACCTGCTGGAAATGGCGGTACACTGATCAGCAATCTGCAATATATGTTTGAGCATCCCCATGAAGGGGATAACCACAACGCAGATCCTTTTGCCCATTGTTACAGCCGCATGGGAGACTTGATCCCCGAACTTGTAAATCAAGGTTGCAATCCGCGTGTGATGTTGGATTACTCAGGTAATCTGCTGTGGGGACTGCGGCAAATGGGACGCGGTGATGTTCTGGATAATCTCAAACGGATTACTTGCGATCACGCCTACCAACCTTATGTAGAATGGCTGGGTACGATGTGGGGTCATGCAGTTATTCCTTCCACACCCATAGCAGATATTAAATTACATATCGTTGCATGGCAACATCACTTTGCGGCAATTTTTGGCTGGGAAGCACTAGCGCGAGTCAAAGGATTTTCACCCCCAGAAATGCACCTACCAAATCACCCGGATGCTCTTTTTGAATTTGTGAAAGCGCTGAAAGAATGTGGATATCGCTGGCTACTTGTTCAAGAACATTCTGTAGAAACTCTTACCGGTCAATCTCTGACTCATAAACATTTACCACATCGTCTAATTGCCCGCAATTCGCAAGGCGAAACAATTAGCATCACAGCTTTAATTAAAACCCAAGGTTCTGATACTAAATTAGTTGCTCAGATGCAGCCTTATTATGAAGCGAAGACATTATCCAAACAACAAATTGGTAGTGTATTTGTACCACCAATAGTTAGCCAAATTGGCGATGGTGAAAATGGCGGCGTGATGATGAATGAATTTCCTAGCGCTTTTAAACAAGCTTGGTGGGATATGGTAAACAATGGCGGAGGAAAATCGGGCGTAGTTGGGATGTGTGGGACAGAATATTTAGAATTAATCGAAGCTGCTGGATGCAAATCTGAAGACTATCCAACTTGCCAACCTGTAGGACAACATCAGATTTGGGAACGAGTTTCACCAGAAAATTCTCAACCTGAAGCTGTAGAGAATGCCATTCAAGAATTAAAGCAAATCAACTCTAATTTTCACATGGATGGAGCCTCATGGACAAATCATATTAGTTGGGTAAAAGGATATGAAAATGTGTTGTCTCCCATGTATCAATTAAGCAGTTTATTCCATCAAAAGTTTGATAATTTAGTGTCCACTAACTCATCTGAGTACCGTAATCTTTTATTGCATAATCTTTTGTTACAAACAAGCTGCTTTCGTTATTGGGGACAAGGCGGTTGGACTGATTATGCACAGGAAATTTACCGACGTGGCGAAAATTTATTGTAAACAAATTCTTTAGTGAGATGGGCGGTTAGAAACCGCGTCTACATAAACAAAACCCACCTCCGTGGGTTTCAAAACCTTCATTTTTCGTTAGTCTGCGGAGGCCGACTTCTCTGCGAGACGCTACGCAAACGTTTGTATAGCCGCGAATTCCATTCGCCAGGACTTAACTTGACACTAATGCCACTCCACAAGATTGGATAATTTATTTTTTGGACATCCGTTACACAATAGGACAATGACATTTTTGCTTGGAATTATCGGTTATTCAACAAAGCTAAAATTATTTTAATTAGTACGGGAACAAGAGGATTTCTTATAAATTGTATAATCCTTCCTATTGGTATACCTCTTTCTTCCAGTTCTTTCATAAAGTTTTCTGCGATTTCCGGCGGGATAAAACCTTGAAGAAAAGCCTGTTGTTCTTCTTCTGTTGCTATAAGATTTCCCTGCTCTAAATCTCTAAGTAATTGCTGAAGTCTTTCTGGTGCTATTATAAGTTGCAAAAGCTGAGTAAACTCTCCTCGTGCAAAATTCCTACCACACGGTATCCGGTTTTGATTGTTAGTGTTCAAGTAAACATATAGACAGTCAATATTATCTACTCTTGTAGCGCTGTTAAGAATGTTCCAGTTTTCTAAACAAGCACCTGTAAATACAGCTCCGGTGAAGTTTGTTCTTAGTGCTTGAGTTCTACTAAGATTAGCGTTATTGAGATTTGCTCTATCGAATATAGCTTGGGTGAGGTTTGCAGCATAAAATATAGCTTGGCTGAGGTTTGCACAACTTAAGTTAGCTTCACTAAGGTCTGCATAACTTAACTCAGCTTGGCTAAGGTTTGCATTACAGAGTATGGTTTCCTGGAGCTTTGCATTCCATAAGTCAGCATAAGTTAATGTAGCTCCAGTAACATCGGCTCTTTCAAAATTAGCAAACCTGAAGCTAGCATTCCACAAATCAGCTTCTTGAAGATTAGCTCTCTTAAGAATAGCCCTATCAAAGCAAGCCATCCTTAAGTTAGCTCGCGTGAGATTAGCTTCACTAAGGTTAATTGGGCGCGTGAAATTAGGAAAAATAAAGTTCCTTTGCTGTTTGAGATTAGCAAAACAAAGTGTAGCTTCAGTAAGATCAGCTTCTTGGAGATTAGCTTCCCAAAGTCTTACTCCCGTGAGATTAGCTCTTCTAAGATTAGAGCTACTGAGGTCAAATGTCGTAAGATCCTCCGGAACACCTGGATCAACTTCTGGATACTGTGGCTCAACGTTCGTAATATAAACCCCTTCGAGATTGGGTAATTCATGTGGGTTTTGTTGTCTCCAACGATTCCATGCATTCGCACCTCTCCATAGTCTTCTCACGTGTTCGGGATTTGCCATTGTCACGTGTTCGGGATTTACCATTTAAATTCCTTCTATACCTTTTATATGTATAGAATCTTCACACCAGATAATGGTTCATAGCAGTGTGATATGAAACAAATTTATCTTATTTAATATGTACATATCAAACTAGTACATCAACAGATGTTTCTGAAAGTATTGAATATTATCAGATTCCGTTTAACCCTTCTTTAATAAAGGTAATTAGTTCTTATTGCAAAGACCATTTTAGGGAAATATTGAATAGGTCTCTGTATCACTAAAAGCTTTTAAAACATTCTTTAATTACTGCAATTATGTCTTGCTTAACCAGAGGCGATCGCACCCTCATTTTTCGTTATGGGTATTTGTACACGCGAGTAGATTATCTGCCCTCATCTGCAATTGCTGCGGCTTTATTTAAAAATATTGCTACACCAGAGGTAACAATATTTCAAATTTTGTACCTATACCAATCTGTGAATGGAAATTTAATTTACCGCCATGTCTCACAGTGATAATTCGATAACTTACTGCTAAACCAGTATTTTTACCATTCTTTGTTTCCAGAGAAAAAGACTCTGTAATTTGCTGTTGTAATTCTTCAGACATTCCAGAGCCATTGTCAGCAATGCGAATTAAAACCCAGCGAGAATCGGGTGCATCTGGATTGCTTGCTTCTTGTGATATCACTTCTGTGGTAATCTCAATCCGGGGTTTTTGAACAGTCTTTGTCTCTTCTAAATGTAACTGCTGTCGCACTGCTTCATTGAGTAAAGTATCCACAACTTCACTTAAAATATTCATCAAAACCTGGTTTAATTGCCCCATAAAGCAATACACTGGGGGTAATTGACCGTAGTATTTGACGATTTCAATTTCTCCTTGAAGACGGCTATTAATTAATAAAATGATGCTATCTATACAGGCGTGTAAATCTACTGGTTTGGGAAAAAGCTCATCAATATGACAGAAGTTTTGCAAGCTAGTAACGAGTTTTTTTAATCTTTCCGCTCCTGTGCGAATACTAGCGAGCGATCGCGACAAATCTTGTTCTAAAAAATCAAATTCAATTTCTTCTTTAATCTGATTAATTGCCGGAGAAACTGATGGTAACTCTTGCTCGTAAGCTGCTATTAGTTTGAGTAAATCTTGACTGTAGTTTGAAACATAAATTATATTACCCCAAATAAAACCCACTGGGTCTAAAATTTCGTGGGCTACGCCGTCTACCAAACGCCCCAAGTTTGCCATTTTATCATTTTGAATCATTTGGGCTTGACTGCGTTCGTAGCGGATCAAATTGTCGATTCCCCGAATTTGCCAAGAAATAATATTCAATTCTTGGACATCTAACAATCTATAAGCGCCAGATTCCGTTTCTACGACAATTGGTTCTGCTAATAGTTCAGGCGATCGCTTTAAGCTAAGTTGCATTGTTGTTAAAATCGATGTTGTATCAGTAACAAGCAACATCGGTGTCCGCACATAGCTGTAGAGAACAGCTAATGGTTGCTGAACAAATAACTCTTGTGCGAATGGACGAATCAAAAATTCTAGTAGTCGCCGCCGCGAAATCATCCCAATAAACTGTCCCTGTTCTACCAAAATTACTCCTGGCAGCAAGGGGTATTTGTCCAAAAAACTAGCCACTTCCATCCCGGTGTGGCTAATTTCCACCGAGAAATTATACATTGGTAGTTCTTGGAGAGTTGAATCTAAACCAAGATCGCGATCGCTACCCTCAGACAAAAATGGCGGTGAGATTTGGCAACTGAATTCTTCTGGCACTAGACACCCTGATTTTTTCAAAGACAGGTAAAGAATAAATTAATATTTTACATTCTGCCACCCTCAAAATCCGTTTTAGTTTAGGTATCTAATAAGACTAAGGGTCTATCAATGTAAAAATCGTTTTCAGGCAACTGGAAGTAATTGGCGTGGAATTTATAATCTGGGTGAAGAATATTGAGAAAGCGATGTCTACGACGGTCACTGAATCTCGACTTCGCTCGATTTCCGCGCAGCCGTACCACTTCGTGGAAGCAAGCTACGCGGAGCGTCTCGTAGAGAAGTGCGGGCTACGCCTACGCAAGCTAAACTAAAAATAACCTTTACGAAGAGTGCAAAGGTAGCGTTATGACTTCTGTAACCGATCCACTCAACGCTCTGGCTCCTTTCCCCTTCCCGGATCATACCCAGCTTCCTGAGTCCGATGGTACTTTTGTAAAAAATTGGCAAGAACATCCCCAAAGCCTTCTACTAACTGACTCAATTACACCCATCCTCAAGCAATTAAATCCTGAAGGTGAATACTGTATAGGGCAAGACTTAGGCATTTACTGGCGGTTGACCGATCCGCTTGAAAAAGGCGCGGAAGCACCAGATTGGTTTTATGTCCCGAATGTACCGTTTTTGCTCAATGGGCAAACCCGACGTTCTTATGTGATGTGGCGAGAGTTTATTGCCCCGTTGATTGTCTTAGAATTTGTCTCTGGGGATGGTAGTGAAGAACGAGATAAAACTCCTTTGAAGGGTAAATTTTGGATTTATGAGCAGGTGATTCGTCCTCCCTTTTACGGCATTTATGAAGCGAGTAAAGCCAGCCTAGAAGTTTATCATCTAATTGAAGGACAGTATCAAGTTTTACCAGCAAATGAACGAGGACATTATCCTATAGTTGCTTTGGGTGTTGAATTAGGCTTATGGCAGGGAAAATATCAGAATGTGGAATTACCCTGGCTGCGTTGGTGGGATTTACAAGGGAATTTGTTGTTGAGTGGCGATGAAAGAGCCGAACAGGAAAGTCAAAGAGCAGAACAGGAATCCCAAAGAGCAGAACAAGAATCCCAAAGAGCCGATCGCCTAGCTGCCCAATTGCGATCGCTCGGCGTTGAACCAGAAATCTAATACCGTACTACAAATTACGAATTACGAATTAAAAAAGGGCTGGTGTAAAAGAGTCATCTGTGGGTTAATTTGTTTTAGACACAAATTTTACTGCTACCAGGGTAATCACGATGACAAATAGACCTCCTTCCGAACCGGAGTCATCTCAAAAAACTGCCCTTGGCTTTGATGAATTTATAGCCATTTTGGTTGCCTTCACCACTATCGGAGCGATTCTTTTTTGGTCATTGTCCCGCAGAGATTCTAGTTGGAACTTAAACGGGCTGCTGTTGCCGAACTCCACTCCATCTGCTAGTGTTCAACCAAATCAAGTATTGCCCTCTCCTACTGCCAAGATAGAACCTTATGCAGTCCCCAACAGCCAAAAACCCTATTCTCCACCTGAGGCTGTTGTTGAACCCAATACACCTTCATTCCCAACTAACAGCGCAACTCCTTACCGCGCAATGTTGCCATCTGTTCTGGTAATTCCAACTCAATCTCCACAAGCACAGACACCTGTACCCTCTTCAACAGGACTTGAGCCATCAATTAAATCATCAGCTTTGCCTTTAGTAACTCCGGCAAAACCAAAATCAATCATTCCGCCGCCAATTGCATTTAATGATGTGCCAGATAACTTTTGGGGTAGGCGTTTTATAGACGTTCTTTCTGCCCGTGGGATTCTCAAAGGGTTTCCTGATTATTCTTTTAGACCAAATCAGCCTGTAAACCGCGCCGAATTTGCTGCCATACTAGAAAAAGCTTTTGACCAAGAACCTTCTAAGACTGCGATCGCATTTCAAGATGTACCAACAAAATTCTGGGCAACTTCAGCAATTGACCAAGCCATCAGTGCCGGATTTCTCAAAGGCTACCCGAAAAAAACCTTCAAACCACAACAAAATATTTCACGAGTACAAGTTTTAGTTGCCCTTGTCAGTGGGTTGAATTTGAAAGCACCCACTTCCCCAAATCAAATTATCAGTTTCTATAAAGATGCTAAAGATATTCCGCCTTATGCTATCGGTAAAATAGCTGCTGCTACAACCAATGGTTTGGTAGTTAACTACCCAAATCCCCAAATCCTCGATCCCAACAAAGTAGCTAGTCGGGCGGAAGTGGCGGCGATGATTCATCAAGCTTTAGTCAAACGGGGCAAACTGGCGGCAATTACATCTCCTAATATAGTGCGTAGGGCTAGCCTGCCGCAGGCATCGCCTAAAATATCTCCAGAACTACCACAGACTCCAAAACCGAACCCAAAGGGTAAATTGCCCACCGCAGGTTCGCCTCAATAATAATTACTAATTAGTAAGTAAGCCGACGGAAATAAATATAACTATATTAAGAAGGGTAAAGGGTAAGGGGAAAAGGGAAAAGCCTTTCCCCTTTAACATGAGTCCCTTTACCCATACAAAACTTTACATAGTTCGGTTTAATTGCGTCTACTTACTTAATTCGTAATTAAACCAAGGTTTGAAAAAGCGACCTTTACAGGTTGTAGTTTTAATAAACTTCGTAGGAAACTTCGAGAGAAGTCTGAACGCTGAAAATCGGCGTTCAGACTTCGGTCATTTGGAATTAGAGTGTACTTTACACAGGAGTATGCTACGCGTAGCGTCTCATAGAGAAGCGATAATTAGACATTAAGCTTCTGGAATTTGTTTACCGACAACTTGTGATTTAAGAGTGGTGATTTCACTAGTTAACTCTTTCCTGGTTGAGGCTTTGAGTAAATAGCGGTAAACAAACCACGCAGAGTAACCAATGCCGATCAACTCGAAAGTAGGTGCTACCAAGGGGATATCATTCAAAGCATCTAATATTGCCAAGAGTACTTTAACGGCAACAATCGATCCTATAATCAAACCAACTGTTACCAGGGGTTGCTTATATTGATTAAAAAAGCTTCCTACATAATCTGGTAATGTTGCTAAAAAGGTAGAAATTTGCTCCCCGTATTTTAGCCATTCGTCTTGAGACTGTGCGGGAGGCTGGAGTTTGGTAATGGTTCCCGTTTGGCTGTTGATCTCTGCCACTGTAGTCTCTTTAGATGCAGTTTCGGTAAATTCTTGTTCTGGCATTTTCACTCCTATTAATTTGACAGTTGAGTTTTTCTAATCTGGATAATTACAACCAAAGGGTTGCTGATTAGGTAATGTACTTGTGCATCAGTACAATTTGGTGAAGGGCACAAAAAGGTTTTAGTGTCCTCTAACCATAGTTGCCCCGTACTATCTACTGCATCAACTACAAGGTAGACAGTCAGTAGGAGGATAGAACTCAGAATGCAGCAGGATGTATTATAATCAACTTCCTGAGTTCTATTTTTTGGAATCAACTGGAATCCTCAGGTTGTGATTATCCCATTCCGTGTCATTTGCTCATAATCGTACTAAATCTAAGTACAAATCATGCAAAAATAAGTCCACCTCTCATTTATATAAGCCTAGAAGCCGATTTTATCTGATATTAAAGCGATTTTAAGCCGCGATCATCAATTAACCCATTCGTATTGATATTAATACGTAATATAACTTTTTGTGTGTTCATATCGACTAGACTTTTAGTCTGTTTCATGATATACACCGACTGGGATGAAGGAAAAATAATCAATGTCCCATGCCCACTAGCCCTGAACGCATTGCTAAAGCGAAAGCTCGGCTAACGCGTAGCGTCTCGTAGAGAAGGGATGCCCCATAGCTAACCATTGTCAAACCTTTTATTTTTTTTCCTGATTGTATTAATTTTATAAGGAAGCAGTAAGGTAGAGTAGTGGCTTAGGTAAGGCAAGAACTTATTGCTTGCTATCAATCGCATATTCAAGAAAGTAGTGTGGTAAGGAGAAAACGCTCTCAGGCGGGTCTTTAGTGCAAGAAATCATATCGTTACTGCTGAAAAAGTGAATTTTGTTAATACTAGCAATTATACTTAGAATAATTAGTATAAAAATTATTCATACAGTATAAGGTTATGCTAGTTATCTACTAGGCAATGATTTTATGTTGCGATAAAAGAAGATAATGTAGATGTTAATGACTAATTCAAGTGTTTGTACAAGCTAGACTAATTTAATTAATTATTTTTGCGGGAAGGCAAGGAGGTTTGAGAAATGCCAACTCAAAAGCCAACCCCTATCGACAGCAGTTCAGAAAGCAAAAAAGTGTCAGCCGAAGAGCCATCGACAGATGAACTACCAACTATAGAATTTCCCTCAAGAGGGAAACTCAAAGCTAGTTCTTGGCGCATCCATCAAAAAATTGGTTATGGGTACTTTGTCGCTATCGGAATTGGCTTTTTTGGCTCACTGACTGGGTTAGTGATTGCTAATTACTACCGGGGAAGGGAAGTTAGACAATTTAATCAAGCTTATGAACAAGGGCAACTACTGAGTAATTATAAAGATGCAGTAATAGGGGCACAATTACATAGTTCTAACCTAGTTGCGGTATTAGATAATTCACAACAACTGCAAAGCAAAAAAGCTGATTTTCTGAAAAATGTTGAAAAAGCCAAGCAATTAGAGTCAAAAATTGGCGGATTTATTGATAGTAAACCTAAAAGACTAGCAGCAACAAGTTCGACTTTACAGACATTATTACTAGATTACAAGAATAATTTAAAAGCTTACGTTGAGCAAATAGAAGCCGTATTACAGAAAATTGATTCTCAAAAAGTGCAGCCTGGGCAGATTTCCTCTGCCCGATCGCAGTTATTAACAATTATGCGTGGTGAAACAGCCATGCAGCTAGACCAGCTTTCTCAAAACTTGACTAACATCCTGCAAACTGCTGAAGATCAGGAGCAAGAAAGGCAAAAAGCCGTTGAGCAAGCGAGAATAGTTGAACGATTCATCGTGATTGCGAGTATGCTGGTTTCGGTAGCGATCGCAGCCATTGTTGCTTGGCGTACCAGTCGAGCGATCGCTGAACCAGTGATCACTGTAACCCAAGTTGCTGAACAAGTTGCAAGGAAACATAATTTCGATTTGCGAGCGCCCGTTACCACTGAAGATGAAATTGGCCTACTCGCCAAATCTCTAAATCGTCTGATTGAGCGCGTATCTGAGCGAACAAAAGAACTACAACAAGCTAAAGAACTAGCTGAAGCTGCTAGCAAGGCAAAAAGCGTATTTTTGGCTAATGTTAGCCACGAATTACGCACACCGTTAAATGCTGTCATTGGCTTAAGCCAACTACTAGAAGACGACGCTACGGATCTTGGTTTATCGCCAGATTTTATCACCGACTTAGAAACAATTAACGCTGCTGGTAAGCATCTACTGCACTTGATTAACGAAATCCTCGACTTGTCAAAAATTGAAGCGGGGAAAATGACCCTGTATCCTGAGACATTCGAGATTGCAACGCTGATTCATAACGTTGTTCTCACAGTTAAACCAGCCATAGAAAAAAATGCCAATATTTTAGAAGTAAATTTTGATGAGCAACTTGGCACAATGTACGCCGATCAAACTAGGATGCGGCAGGTATTGTTAAACTTACTCAGCAACGCCAGTAAATTTACTACAAACGGCAAGATAACGCTGACAGTCAACATAGAAAAGGATGAATTTCGACCGGAAGCTCCTTTGGGCAGCATTATTTTCACCGTTACCGACACAGGTATCGGTATGTCTAACCGTCAACAGCAGCAGTTATTTCAACCCTTTACCCAAGGTGATACTTCCACTACGAAAAAGTATGGAGGTACGGGACTAGGGTTGGCAATTAGCCGCCACTTTTGCCAGATGATGGGTGGTGAAATTATTGTCAAAAGTCAGCCAGGAATTGGTTCTAGTTTCACTATTCGTCTGCCAATGACTGTACAGGATTGAAGGGATTGGGCATTGGGCATTGGGCATGAAGAAGAGACAAGATAGACAAGGAAGAGGGGGGAAGACTTGGGAGAGATTTGTTCAATAATTCCCCCTTGTCCCAATACAGTTCAGTTAAGCTTTTATTCTCTCCCCCTGCTCCCCCTGCCTGCCTTAACAGATAAATTTGCTTAACCCAAGCGTATTGCCCCTTGTCCCCCTTGTCCTCTGCCCCTCTGCCCCTCTGCCCCCTGCTCCCTCATCCCCTAAATTAAGTAATGATACTCACCTTACCTGTATCCAAGTCGTAACGACCGCCCACAATTTTCAATTTGCCCGACTCCACCTGCTCAGTTAATAGCTTTGATCGCTTCAATCGTTCAATTTGATATTGCACATTTGCCACCACAGCGTTTTCAACTGCATCACCAGACTGATTCTTGACCTTTTCGACTGCTGGCTTAATTGCCTTCACAAAAGTACTAATATCACCGAGTAACGATTCGTTTTGGACGGCGGCGGTTACTGCGCCACAACGCTCATGACCCATCACCATCAGCAGTGGAGAACCTAATAAGACAACTGCATATTCGATACTACCGATCGCTTCGTGTGTGGCAATATTGCCGGCAATCCGAACATCAAAAATATCACCAATGCCTTGATCGAAAACAATTTCTGCGGGTACTCGTGAATCCGCACAACTAAGAATAGTTGCAAATGGATGTTGAGCTTGAGCAACTTCGTGCAGCCGCAACTCAGATTGATCGGGGTATTGGGGATGATGAGCGACAAAGCGCTGATTTCCGTCAATCAGCTTTTGCAATGCTGCATCGGGACTGAGAGATTCAGGGGAAGTTGAGGGGATTTCGGCAGCTTTCGCCTGTTCTACCCGCCAGAGTAAATCGCTGGTAGATAGCATCATCCCAAAGGCCCCGGTCATTCCTAACTTCAAAAAGTCACGACGTTCCATGAAATGCTTCATTGAATTTATCACTCTCTTACATCGAGGCAACACATCTTACAGAGCGAATTTCCATCACATCGGAAACGTAGCAAGTACCTCCGAACTTATTAAGCAGTGGTTTGATATTTTCTACAACACGCTTGAGTTGGTCTGGCATACAAAACGCGAGGATGTAAACATTATCAAGCATGGTCATGTCTAAATCTTCTGTCGTTCCTCGTAATCCTTTACCAGCAACATTTCGGATTATGGCATGGTTATGTACACCCGACTTGTCTAAATTATCTAAAATTTTGGCAAGTTCAAAAGAGTTAGCGATAATTTCTATCTTTTTAACTACGTGCATATTATTACCTCCAAAATAGGTTAATTCCGTAGAGATATAACGGAATTCCCACAATAATATTGAACGGGAATGTCACTGCTATAGCGGTAGAAACATACAGGCTGGGATTTGCTTCGGGAACAGTCATCCGCATAGCCGCCGGGACAGCGATGTAAGAAGCACTGGCACACAATACAGCGAATAATAGCGAATCTCCGCGAGGCATACCGATCAATTTGGCAATTACCAACCCAATGCCAGCATTGACTATTGGAATTAGTATGGCAAATGAAATTAGGAAAACTCCGGTTTTTTGCAAGTCTTTAATTCTTCTAGCAGCGACTAGTCCCATGTCCAGTAAAAAGAAGGTGAGAACGCCATAAAACAAACCTTGAGTAAAGGGTTCTAATGCGTGCCAACCGCGCTCTCCTGTCAAGACACCTATTAATAGACTACCTACTAATAGAAAAACTGAACTATTAAGAAATGCTTCTTGCAAAACTTCCGGCCACGATAAGTCCCGCTTTCCATCTTTGGTGAATATATTCACCAAAATTAGACCAACTATAATTGCTGGAGATTCCATCAGGGCAAGGGCTGCCACCATGTAGCCATCAAAAGTAATCCCAAGCTCAGTCAAAAAAGCGCTAGCTGTAATGAAGGTGACGGCACTGATAGAACCGTAGGTTGCTGCGATCGCAGCCGCGTCGTAAGTATCCAATTTCCACTTTAGGATAAAAAAGGTGTAAATTGGAACAACACAAGCCATCATCATTGCTGCTGCGAGTGTTAAAACTACATCCTGAGTTACACCACTTTTGATTAGTTCTACCCCTCCTTTAAAACCAATCGCCATCAGCAGATACAACGAAAAGAGTTTCGGCACTGGCGCAGGAATTTCTAGATCGGACTTGACAAAAACAGCACTCATGCCTAAAAAGAAAAACAGGATTGGCGGATTCAAAATATTGGATACAATTAAGCTGAGATCCATATCCACCCCTCCTTGTATTGGTTAAACCTGAAATTAAAGAAATTTTGCATCTTTAAAAACTTAACGGTTGAATCATGATGTATTGTGTATCGCTACCCAATATCAATTGGGTACTCAAGGAGTGATCGTCCTTTTAGTAACAATACTTATTGGTTAGGTGTTAATTAGGGCTGAGAGCAAAAAAATTAGAGCTTGTCCAGCATTTTTTAAGATTAGATTCCCCGTCGCTGATCTTACGACAGAAAGGGTAAACAGAACTCGCGATCGCTCTATTTAGCGTAGAAAAAATTAACGTATTGTAGGAACAATTCATGAATTGCTCCTACACAAACCTTGCTTAAATCCGAGCATTTTTTGATTTACAAAAGTTTTGTAAATCCCGCTTGCCCAAAATGACGGTCAGATGTAAAGGCTTGAGCAATCCAGGCAGATGTGAAAACAAAAACTTTCATTAAAGGGCGTTGCTGATTGCGGTATGAAAAATAATTTTGCGTTATTTCAAAATCCTTGTAGAGACGTTGCAATGCAACGTCTCTACATCCAAGCAATGCAACGTCTCTACATCCAAGCAATGCAACGTCTCTACATCCAAGCAATGCAACGTCTCTACATCCAAGCCGGTTTTCTTTGACAAACACAATTATCACTGACTGTCCCTCGTGCCCTTCAATTGGTTCGTTAGGATGAACTACACCGTTTTGGAATGTGCCTTGGACTGACAGGATAGCTTTTTCTCGCTTATACATCAATCGTGATACAGTACCATTCTGGTTAAGAATATTCCCACACAATCTTTATTGATCAAGTTTCGTTAGGATATTGTAACCTGGGCAATAGCAACTCTCTATTGATGTGACACCAGGCAATCGCTTTTTCACATCCATGACAACAACCATCGACTTTCTCAGTCACCTTAACCCTAGCCAACGTCAAGCTGTCGAACACTACTGTGGCCCGTTGCTAGTTGTTGCTGGCGCAGGTTCTGGCAAAACACGAGCGCTGACTTATCGTATTGCGAATCTGATTCTGAAACACCGAGTTGATCCAGAGAATATCCTGGCGGTTACTTTTACCAACAAAGCCGCGCGGGAAATGAAAGAACGGGTTCAACGGCTGTTTGCGGAACAACTGGCGATGAAACAACACGGACAACGTTTTGATTTGTTGACAGAATATCAACAAGTGCAATTGCGATCGCAAGTTTACAAAAACACGATCAAAGATTTGTGGTGCGGCACTTTCCACAGTCTATTTTCTCGCATTCTCCGCTTTGATATTGAAAAATATGTAGACGAAAAAGGACGCAAGTGGAATCGTAATTTCTCTATTTTTGATGAATCAGATGTAATAAGTCTGATCAAAGAAATCGTTAATAAAGAGCTAAATTTAGACGATAAAAAATTTGATGCCCGCTCTGTCCGCTACGCTATTAGTAACGCTAAAAACCAAGGTTTATCGCCCCAAGAATTTGAGCAAGATCAACCAAATTATCGCGGACGGGTAATTGCCCAAGTTTACAATTTATATCAAGATAAGTTAGCACAAAACAACGCTCTCGACTTTGACGATCTAATTCTTGTACCTACAAGATTATTTCAACAAAACGAGCAGGTATTGGGTTATTGGCATCGCAAGTTTCGTCATATTCTTGTAGATGAATATCAGGATACTAATCGCACTCAATATCAACTGATTAATTTATTAGTTACTAATGGCGAAACCAAAAAGAGCGAATGGGAATGGGAAAATCGCTCAGTTTTTGTTGTTGGCGATGCAGACCAATCAATTTACAGCTTTCGGATGGCAGATTTCACCATCTTGCTAGGATTTCAGGAAGACTTTGGCGATGGTTTGGTGGATGATGACACTCGAACGATGGTTAAGCTAGAAGAAAACTATCGTTCTTGTGAAAATATTCTGCAAGCGGCTAATGAACTGATTGAAAATAACACCCAACGGATTGATAAAGTTCTGAAGGCGACGCGGGGATCGGGTGAGCAGATTACTTGTTACAAAGCCGATGAAGAACTTGCAGAAGCGGCATTTGTGATTAATCAAATTAGCACTTTAAAAAACCAAAATCCAGAGTTAGACTGGGGCAGTTTTGCTATACTTTATCGGACAAACGCTCAATCTCGACCCTTTGAAGAATTGTTGGTGAAATATCAAATTCCTTACACAGTTGTGGGTGGAATGAGATTTTATGATCGCAAAGAAATTAAAGATGTGATTGCTTATTTAAGAGCGATCGCTAACCCATCTGATACAGTCAGTTTATTAAGAGTTATCAATACTCCTCGGCGGGGAGTTGGCAAAACCACTATTGATGCTTTGATGAACGCATCTGGGCAATTAGGGACGACTTTGTGGGAAATACTCAGCGACGAAACATCAGTTAATACATTAGCTGGACGGGCGACAAAAGCTGTAAATAACTTTGCCGCCATGATTAGCCGTTGGCAAGAACAAGTCGCCACGCTTCCGGTGACAGAGGTTTTGCAAGGAATACTAGAAGATTCTGGTTACGTTCAAGACTTGATGAATCAAGGCACAGATGAAGCCACAGATCGGGTACAAAACGTCCAGGAACTTTACAACGCCGCACTGCAATTTCAAGAAGAAAACGAAGAGGTCTCCCTACGAGACTTTTTGAATAGTGCTGCCCTCAGTTCCGATTTGGATAACTTAAAAGAAGGACAGACAGCCGTTTCTTTGATGACTTTGCACGCTTCCAAAGGTTTGGAATTTCCCGTAGTATTTTTGGTGGGATTAGAACAAGGGCTATTTCCCGGCTTCCGATCGCTAAGTGACCCTGCATCTTTGGAAGAAGAACGCCGCCTGTGTTATGTGGGAATTACTCGCGCCCAAGAAAGGTTGTATTTATCACACGCGCGGGAACGGCGTTTGTATGGTTCTCGTGAACCTGCTGTGCGATCGCAATTTCTCGACGAATTACCAGAAGAATTATTAAGTACTCAACGCGTGAGTCGTCAAACATATACTAAAACTGCCTCTACTCCCAATGGTAAACAAGACTCAACGCAGAATTGGCAAGTAGGCGATAGGGTATTACACAAAACTTTTGGTCTTGGTGAAATTACCCATGTATTTGGAACGGGTAATAAGATGTCTGTGGCAATTAAATTTGCTAGTTTAGGACAAAAAATTGTTGACCCAAGAGTAGCACAGTTGCAACGAGTAGAGTAAGAGGTATATAAACGACCAGATAAACGGCGTTGCTGAATTGAAGTATGAATCTAGATGTAGAGACGTAGCACTACTACGTCTCTACAAGGATTTTGGTATTATGCAAAATCGTTTTCATATATGGAATCAGCAACGCCAGATAAACTATTATATTTTGATGGTGCGTTGCTACAGAAGAAGCATTTATAACTCTAGAACAAGCCGTAGTAACTAAAAGTTGTTCATTTGTAACTCCAGAACGTGCTGGACTAACTAAAACTTGTTGATTAATAAGTTAGAAAGGAGTTTTATTAATTACAACTCCTATTTTACTTATCATTTTTGGATGTTTTATAATTAATAATTAAATTAATTAAATAAAACTTTAGTTTTACTTATCTAAAAAGAGTATTTGTAACTAAAACATCAACATATATAAGTTGAGCTTAAGTTGTATTAACTCCAGCTTCTTCTGAACTTATCAAAGGATGAGTTTTTGTAACTGATTCTCTTAAAACTGGTAGACGGCTACAGCACAGAAAGCTTTGCAATATTGCGGTGTTTGCAAAGTATCTCAAACGCTTGTCCTACAGACTCTTTACCCCACCCCGGTTTTGTCTAAAGCTAAAACCGGGGTGGGGCAGTCTCCACTTGGGGAAACCCCAAGACCGCACTGGCTCCCCAAGACCGCGCTGGCTCCCCTTAAAAAGGGGGGAACCGGAATCAAAGTCCCCCAATTTATCGGTGGATTTAGGGGGATCTACAAGTCTCGAATACAACACCAAAAAGTTTTCAGACATCCTCTTACGACTTGTTTTTTATATTTCAATTTCTTCAAAGTGTTCAACAGTGGGAGATGGATCATAAAAATGATGCAGAAGTTTTTTCCACTCTTGAAACCCAGCAGAATTTCTAAATCCAACAGTATGAGATTCTAAGGTTTCCCATCTGACAAGTAATAAATATTTACCTTGGACTTCGATACATTTATGCAATTCATGAGATAAATATCCGTCCATTGAGGAAATAATTTTAGAAGCTTTTTTGAAAGTAGCTTCATAATCGGATTCTAGACCAGGTTTAACATGAAGTATAACTGCCTCAAGAATCATAAATTTTTGCGGTGAATAATTACGCTGATATTGAACTTGTTGCATAAGTCGGGAAAAGGGGAAGGTGAGGTTCCCTCTGGGGATAAGGGGCGGGGGGAAAGGGTAAAGGTTTTGTATTGTCCTCTTCCCCAATAAAGATGCATCCCTTTTCCTAACTTTTGCAAGAGGTCTATTATTTAGTATAAAGTAGATGTGATGTCTAGGACGGGTGGTTCCTGAGCGCAGCCGAAGGTCTACACCTACGCACATATTTGATTGTAATTAAAACTAATTCTTCAGTAAATAGATAATTGCAGCACAAAACTCTTCGTAGTATCCTTGGGAATCAGTTTCATTGAAGCCTAAAATCAAGTTTTGTCTATCTTCTTCTGTAATTGTGTTGATGATTTCTAATATTGGCTCAAGAGCTTTTGCACGTAAATCTTTCAGCTTGTCAATATTGAGTCCAAGTTTATCAATTGTTATTTCAGCTGGTAATTGCTTTTCTAAATTATTTGTCGCCAAAATCTGACCATCATCAGCGTACCTAAAAAACTCTGCACAGTTAATATCTAGAGGCGAAACAAAAAGATGTTCATCATGCCATTTATCTTTCTGCTTACCACAATGTAGAGGTTCTTTGGGTACTGTATCTTTTTGGCATGATGCCAATATATTTGTGTATTCTAGCGCTAATTGAGGATAAGTTGTTCTTGGTTTTAAATGTTCAAGATGGCTATCGTCAGTATTAATCCGTCTTTCACAGTAACAGCAAATAAAACCTTGCTCTTGCAACAAGGAATTATGTACATCGGTTTTTTGTGGTTTGCTAAAATTTTCCCAACTTGGTTGCCAATTCTCATTTGCTAGATTTTTCCAAACGGTAAAACTTTCTGGCTCCACACCTTTTTTGATATATTTCACCGCTTCAAAATCTCTTTGCGTCGAATAGATACACTTGCTTTTACTAATTCTGGTTCATCTTGTCCAATAATATCAGCAATTTCCTGAGATAATTGCCTAGCACCATCAAGATTTCCTTCATCAATGAGCCTAAATAACTCATGTAGACGATCTTTAATTTCTTGTGGACGTGCTGGGACACCCATGAGGTCTTCTAAAATGCGATTGCTATCTCTTCCAAAGGAACTTTCTGGTTTTTTAGCAATAACACCTTCGTCTGTTTTTTCTAAAATAAAAATTCCTTCTGGCTTGACTTGGCTAATTACTTGAGGCGAATGGGTAGTGACAATAAATTGACAATTGGGAAATGTTCTGGTCAAAGCTGGAATAATTTCTCGTTGCCATTTGGGGTGTAGATGTAGTTCAATTTCATCAATTAAAACAACGCCACTGCCTTGGAGTGGATCTGGTAAACTTGGGTTGGCTATTGCTAATCGTCTTGCTAAATCTCCCACCATAGCTAGCAAGCATTTCTCACCATCAGATAGCTGATTAACTATGAGTTCCTCACCTTTTTTTCTAACAGTCATTCGTAGGGGTGAACGCTCAACCCGCAAGTTTGAGAATTCTGGTATCAATGAAGAGATAGCTTGTCTTACTGCTTCTAATTGTTTGTCTCGATAATGAGGGTTATCCCTTCGTCTTTCATTCTCTAAGTCTTCTCGATTTCTAAACCATTCAAAAAATGTTTTGAAGTCTATTCTTCCTCCTGTGAGTGCCTGCTCATAAGCATCTACTTGTTTAAAAGAAGATACCTCTGAAATTTCTAGGGGCATATCAATAACAGCACGATTAACAGGGTAATAAACTGCTAAAGGAATATTAGTATCAGCAATAGTTGCTAACTGATTGTTTAACTTTTCAATAGTCGTTTTCAAATCTTCTCTTAATGTGGTACGTATTGTAGTTGCTATTTCTGTACGAAGATTTTCACTTTCTATCATAAAAGTCTCAAACCTAACATCTTTATAATTTTGTAGATTTTTTCTTATTTCTTTTTGTAAATCGGAAATTCTTTTGATATGAATTTGTAGATCAATGTACTTACCATGATTATTTTTTACATCTTGATATTGAGTTATTGACCAAATTAATTCTTGTGATTCTATAAATACAGTAATTTCATTATGTGTTCTATCACGTCCGTTTGTAACATCTTGTGTAATAAAGAAACGTAAAGACTCAAGTGAGTCTTGAATCTGTCCGGTAAGCTGTGTTAGAAGAATAGCAAGACAGTCAAGAATACTCGATTTTCCCACACCGTTGATACCAATAAGTACCGTTGGGGCTGTTTCATCAAACTCAAGCGTTAAATCACCGATTCCACGGAAGGATTGCATTTTTAAGCGCTTGACTTTCATAGTTTTAACAACGCTAAATGTAATTTACTACAGCTAATCAAAAGCAGATTTGACATAAGAAACTGTCAAAGGTGTGATTTTTTCGACAAGATTATTAATTACCCCTCGTTCATATTCAGTCCAAATTCTGGGATGACCAAAAATGCAGGGTTGTAAAATTCCCCAAAGTTGTCCATCTTGGCGGATATGGGCATGAATCAGGGCGCGATGTCCAAAACTCTTTTGTTCAAATTCCCGATTTAAGACTTGAGGATCAGCAGTTTCTACATCTTCGACAAAGATTGAAGGTTCGGCACGTAACGCAGCCGCAAACATCGGATCTTCATTCGTTAGAGATGGGGGCAGCGCTTCCCAATCTTCATTGTAGACGATAGGTATATCTGGAGTGCGAATCCAACAAAAGGCAACTTTAGTAAGGTTATTCTGTGGATTATGTAGGCATAGAAAACATCTATCAGATTGTAAAAAATCCCCTACTGCTGTCAACAGTTCAGAAAATAGAGTATCTGCTGTTTGAGATGATTCTACAATATTGTTGAGTGCAGAAGGAAGTTCTTGCTGAGTCATATAACTAAGCTGATTTTAATTGAATAATGCCTTTATCAAAAATGCGATTATTAGTAGCGATCGCACTTATTTCTATTCTATCTTTATACACTTCATACGAGGCAAAACTTAAGTCACTGGTAGAATACCCTGTCCACTCAGAACGCCCTACAGGACGATTACCAGCACCCGCACCACAAATTAAGTAAGTTGTACCATCAATAGCACGAGTGCGTTCATAATTATGTTCGTGACCATTGATATAAAGTTGAACGCCGTATTTTTTAAACAAAGGAGTAAAAGTTTTAATAAAATCTGGATTATTCCCATACTGACCCGATGAATAAATTGGATGATGACCATAAACAACTTTCCAAGGAGCATTACTAAGACTTAATTCTTTTTCTAGCCAACTTAACTGATTTTTCCAATCAGCATTACTGTTAGTATCTAAAGCGAAAAATTGTACAGTTTCCCGGCGAAATGTATAGTAACGTCCCTTCATATTAAAGCCAGCATACTTGACTTGTAGCTCGCCATTGGCGGTACGAATATCGTGATTACCTAAACAAGCATGAAATTTCACACCTTGCTTGAGCAAACCTTGATAAGGACGCTCAAAAACTGCATTAATTTTCTCAATTTCGCCGTTATTGTAAATGTTGTCTCCAGCTAAAACGACTAAATCATAAGGATTTTTTTGATGATATGCATTCATCGCTCTAGCCACAGCATACTGTCCTTTAGCCCCAGTCCCCGTATCTGCTACAGACACAAAACGTAATAACAAGTCTTTTTTGGCTGGGTTGGCGGCTATAGCTGTTGTTGAATCGCTAATATCAGCACTTTGATGATTTTGATGAGCAAACATCCAGCTTAAAAATCCTGTACTAATGGCGCTGATGCTACTTAAAAATACAAATTGACGGCGTTTCAGTTTCATAAGTCACCAAATTTAATAAATAGTCAGTTTAGCGGAAACAATGAGCAATGAAATGATACATTAATGCAAAAGAAGGCAGCACCAGTAATAATGTACCTCTTGCAAAAGTTACTTTTGCAAGAGGGGGGAAAGGATAAAGGTTAAAGGGGAAAGGTTTAGGGAGCCTTTTCCCCTTACCCTTTACCCTTTCCCCGACTTCTGCAAGAAGTCTAATGTACGTTGTTTGTCTTTGATTCGCTGCTTTTGGTGAAAGTTCTATGTCACAAGACAATCAGTCAAAACCGACGGATGAGCAGATAACTCAACCTCCCCAAAAACCTTACCAGAGAGTTCAGCCATTTTGGAAGGCTAAAATTATCCAACTTCTCCAAGGAACGATTGGGGTTTTAGAAGTAACGGTGGAAAAACTAGAGACAGCACCCCCACCTGGTTCTGAGGAAAAACCTGGTTTTTTTGAGCAACTTCAGTTGAGGTGGGGTGGACTGTTAAGAACAATCCGCTTGTTTTTACCATCAAATTTGTCAACAAAGTTATCAGATACAGTTTTGACGGGAATTGTGACTGGAGTTGCTGTAATTCTCGTTTGGGCGACTACAACTGTCCTTACTGCTAAACCGACTGAAGTAGCAACAGTTCCACCAGTTGAAGAGGTTCCCATACCAACACCAACGATAACTATTCCACCGGAGTCAGTCGCACCAGAACCACAGCCACCAGAGGAAATTACACCGCCGCCAGAAGTACAAATTACGCCACCAACGCCGTCACCGGAACCAGAACTAATCCCAACACCAACGCCAATCCCAACGCCAATCCCAACGTCAACGCCGACACCCATCATAGAATTGACACCTGAACAAGCTTTGATTGCGGCTATTGAAAATCAGGTAGCTGAAATTAGCGATCGCATTGCCTCTGGTCTGATAAAGTCAATTCAAGCCAACTTCCGCACCAGCAATCTTACAGTCAAAATTAGTGATGATTGGTACACTCTCAATGAATCTCAGCAAGACAAACTAGCTGCGGAGATATTACAACGCTCTCAAGAACTTGATTTTACTCATTTAGAAATTATCGACTCCCAAAATACGCTAATAGCGCGTAACCCTGTTGTTGGGACTGAGATAGTAATTTTTAAACGGCAAACAGCAAGTTAAAATAATTCGTAATTCGTAATACTTCTCTACGAGAGGCTGCACTTCGACTACGCTCAGTGACCACGCCAACGGCTACGCGGTAGTTGAATCTCGACTCACAACGACTGCGCGATAGTTGAATCTCGACTTCGCTCGATTACCGCGTAGTCGAAACTCAGTGCAAGTCGCTCGATTACCGCCAAGCGATGCACTGAGCGTAGTCGTTGTGTCGAAACTCAGTACAAGTTCGTAATTCGTAATTTGGAGTTTAAATTTATTTATGTTAGACAACGTTTCGCTATTGCTGAAAGCTTGTGAAAATTTAAACATCAGCTATGAAATTCTTCATCCTTCGGAAAACTTAATCAAAATAAAATTGAATAGTAAACAGCATTATTTTTGTAACTATAGCACTCCCTTACTTAATCAAGCAGTAGCACACCTGCTCAAGGACAAAGAATATACTTATTATGTTTTAAATAAAAAAGTTAAACTCCCTCGGACAGTGGGTTTTCTTTCCCCTTTTTGTGATACCAAATATAAGATTTACTTAAAATTTCCAACTATTCAAGATATCGTATTAGAAATCAAAGAAAAGTTTGAAACCCCAGTAATTATTAAAAGAAACTCCGGTGCAAGCGGACATAATGTCTTTTTGTGTAAGAATATAGATGAAATTGAAACTGCTTTAAAAGAAATTTTTAATATCAATAATAAGTATGATTACGTCGCTCTTGCTCAAGAATTTATTCAGATAAAATCTGAGTATAGAGCAGTTTTCTTAAATAAAGAGTTAGTTTTGCTCTATGAAAAAGATATAACTGATGCGAAATTTGTCGGTAATCTTAGTCCTCTACACTGGGATGGTGCAATAGCCAAGTATATTAATGATCCAGAAATACTATCAGCGATTGCTAATTTTGCTCAACCAGTTTTTGAAGAGTTAGACCTTGATTATGGTGGTTTCGATATCGTACTAGATCGAGATAATCAATATTGGTTAATTGAAATCAACTCTCATCCAAATTTTGGCATTTTTATTAGAGACAATGGGGAAGATCATGTGTTGAGAATTTTTGAAAAAATGCTAATTAGCCTAGCCTCAAATTGAAAAAATAAAAAAGAGGGGTAAAGGTTAAAGGGTAAAGGGTAAAGGTATGAATTAGGTTGCTCACAAAGGACAAGATTTTTACTAAACTTTCTTCATAAGGATTATTTCGCCCACAATTCCACTCGCTTTTTACCCTTTCCCCTTCCCCTTCCCCTTCCCCTTTACCCCTTCCCCTTTACCCCTTCCTCTTTACCCCTTCCCCTTCTTCATAAATCATCGCGTCTCTTGCTTAACACCTAACTCCCTACTCTCATTGCCTGAGTTGGTATCCATACAGTAAAAATTGAGCCGATACTAACAGTTGATTCTACTTCTATTCGACCTCGATGGAGTTCTACAAGTTGTTTAGTTAAAGCTAGTCCAAGTCCAGTACCTTCGTAGCGGCGGCGATAGGGTGTATCGAGTTGCTGAAATTTCTCAAACAGTAATGGTAATTGTTCTTCAGGAATGCCAATCCCGGTATCTTCTATTTGAAAAATAGCAGTGTCATCTTCCACCCAAAGACGTAAGGTAACACTGCCACTTTCAGGGGTAAATTTAATCGCATTAGTTAACAGATTCCAAAGAATTTGTTCTACTCGTTCGGCATCACCGATAAAGCGATCGCGCCTGGGATCGATTTGCAAATCAAGTATAAGATTAATGTGTTCGCTTGTGGCTTTTTTTCGCAATGACTCAATAGTATTTTGGGCAACATTTCCCAAAGAAAATTCTGAAATATTTAAAGCTGTCTTCCCAGCCTCGATTTGCGATAAATCCAGGATGTCATTAATCATTTCTAATAAATGTTCTCCACTGTCGTGGATTGTTTGCAGATAACCGCGTTGTCGTTGACTCAATTCACCCAAAGGCCAGCGTAATAACGTCGAAGACATCCCAATCACATAAGTTAAAGGCGTGAGCAATTCATGAGTGATAGTAGCGAGAAATTCACTTTTGATCCGATTAGCAACTTCGGCCGCAAGTAGAGCATCACGCAGAGCCATTGTCCGCTCAATAACTCGTTGTTCGAGATTTTGTTTATCTTGGGTGAGAGTTTGCATTAACTCAGCTTGGTGAATAGCGATCGCTAATTGTTCTGCGATCGCAACCAGCAAGCTTTTTTCGCTATCATTCCACTGGTGTGGGCGATCGCACTGATGAGCAATCAGCAATCCCCACAGTTTATCCTCAAACATTATCGGTGCAGCGAACTTAGCCCTAACTTGGCATTCTCTTAAAAAATTCAACAAACATTCTTCTAGAGCATAAGTTTTTTCGACATCATCCACAGCTAAGGTAAAACCTTGCTGATACTTCTCCCAACACTGAGAGGTTCGGATAAAGCAATTTTTTTCCGTGTAATTCAACACCGATGTAATCGCATCTGTAGCACGATCTTCATAGACAATATAACCTCCATACTTTTGGCAATCTCCTAGTAGAGATTGATTATTTGTTGATATAAAAGGCGAGTGTCGATTGTTGTTTTCTTGTAGAGAAAAATAGATTTCGGCAGGTTCCCTAACCGATTGTTCCATATCTGTTGTTAGTGCCGTTTCATTGAAGGGAATAGTATCAGACTGGTATGGTTGAGTATTTACTTGAGAAGCTGCAAATTTATAAATTACTAATCTGTCTAATTCTAGAAACTCACGCACCTGTGTAATTGCCGTTGCCATAATGACCGGCAAATCCAGGCTTTTACGGATCTGTGTTGTTACCTGATTTAATAACCGCTCTTGGGAAATTTGTTTTTTTAAAGCATCTTCCACTGGCTGACAGATATAAACTGCTGGCCCAATTGGGCTGGGAGATGCTATTATTTCTTGGTTTGGCTGAGTTAGGAGATATTCTAATAACAACAGCGTGAATTGACTTTGGAGCGTGGCATCATTGGGTTTAATAATTTGCTGATAGCGTTCGAGATTTTGGTGAGTATAAGAATCGCACTCAAACAAGTTTCTCAACTCGTAGATAAAAGAAGCGATCGCCTCCAAATTAAACGTCAACTGAGCATTGATTTCTGAGTAAATTTCTTGCCCCTCTGTTTCCCTGCTTCCTTGCTCAAAGGTTCCTACCAAAAGGACGCTAAACTGCTCAGAAACCACTAATGTAAACCTTTGCCTTTGCCACTCCACAGGTATGTAAATCCGCGCCAGCGCAGCTTCTGTCAGTATCAAAACGGCACTTCCCATCCTTTGAGCCATCTGTTCTAACAACTCCCCAAGCTGATTAAATACAACAATAGGTAAGGTTCGAGAAAAGCTCAAATCAGGAGAACTAAGCATTTTCAGTCATTTTGGTAAGAGAGGGCACAATCCAGGGAAAAAAGTTTGTTTTGATTATGTACTAACCAATAACTTAAAACGGTAACACAGGATTATGCATCGTATAAGTAGCACATCGGGTGGATGGAATCAGTCAGAAGGTATAATTTTTTTAGAACAAACCCCCGCCCCTTTTGTCTTGATTACGGCTGCTGATACCGACATTCAAACCTTGGCAGCTGCGGTGACAAAATTACCCCCAAGCTTTCCGGCATTAAGAGTCGCCAACCTGTTGCAGTTACAGCAACAATTAAGCATAGATACTTATGGCGAGCAAGTTTTAGAACATGCCCAAGTAATTATTCTGCGCCTGTTAGGAGGACGCTCTTACTGGGGTTATGGATTAGAAGTAGTGCAAGAAATTGTGCAACGAAATGGTAGAACCCTCATTGTAATGCCAGGGGATGACGCTTTCGATCCCGATTTAATTTCCCAGTCTACCGTGCCCTTAGGTATTGTTAACCAGGTATGGCAGTATTTTAGCGAAGGCGGCGTGGAAAATTTCGTTAATGCTCTGCAATTTATTTCCGATAGTTGCTTATTAACTGCATATAATCCTGCACCACCTCAACCGATTCCGCGCGTGGGATTGTATGAGTGGGGAGTGGGGACTGGGGACTGGGGACTGGGGCATGGGGGCAG